>NVSS01000036.1 GCA_002732805.1 Coxiella sp. (in: g-proteobacteria) | reverse complement strand
TTTAGGGTGAATTTATAATCAGCGCGTTCATTCGTCACCGTTGAATCGAGTGTTTGCTTAAATTGTTTAAAGGAAAAAACAGATTTTTTATTGCGCATCATTGACATCGATTGACGGGAGGCGGTAATTTTTCCAACCCAGATACCGTCTTCTTTAGTGAGTGTTCCAGAGCCAGCCCCGTCAGACATTGACATGGTATCACTGACATTTTTAAGTAGGTTGCTCGTATTGACGAGTTTTTGAATGGTGATAGCATAATTGATTGTTGATGGCATTGTATCGTGCGTCACGTACCCGGTGAGCCCTTGTAATAGGAAATTCATCTTAGCGTCTTTAAAGGCGAGGCGCTTCACATCAAACAACGTTCTAGTACTCTTGTTCCAGTTGATGATGGTTGTAATTTGCCCTTCCATACTGTCGGGTGGTCCTGAAATAAGCAGAGCGGCTTTAGCCAATTCATGATGTTTTTTGCCATCTATTGTATAGGCGATAATTGGGCCGTGCTCGATATGCATATTCACGGTGAGCTTGATCGGTTGGGTGCGGGTGAAGCCAGTGATAATGGACGGCAATTGGTAACTGACCGCTAAGGTCGCATCTGAACTAAACCAATGGCGGTTATAATCGGCAACTGAAATTTGAACGCCGGGGTGTTTTTGTTCGAATTTATTTAATTTGGTTTGGATTCCTGATTGCAAGGAGTTGCCAATGAAGAACGGGCTTACGACAATGATGACGACAAACAGTAGAATGATGCCCAGTATATAGAAAGATAGTTTACGCATAGCAGTTCCCTTACATTTTTTCAGGTGCCGATAGGCCAAGCAAGAGCAGGCCATTGGCGATTAGTTGTTTCGTTGCTTTATTGAGGCACAGTCGCGCGTTGCGTAGCGCACCGTCCTCAACCAGAAATTTAACGTTTGCATTATAGTAGCTGTGGTAACAAGTTGCCAGTTCATATAGATAGTGTGCTAGTACATGCGGCTCATAGGCTAGTGCCGATTTTTGCACGATTTCTTGGTACTTTTGTAACTGTTTGCTCAAGGCGTGCTCTTCTTTTGAATCGAGTAGTTGCAGATTTGCCAGGCCCATTGCGTCATCGAAGGTATAACCTTGATTTTGCATTTCGCGAAACACACGGCACACGCGCGCATGTGCATACTGTATATAGTACACCTGATTATCTTTAGACTGTGTTTTGGCAAGTGTTAAGTCAAAGTCTAACGGCTGGTCAATTTTACGCATTATGTAAAAGTAACGCGCGGCATCATTGCCGACGTCTTGGCGTAGCTCACGTAAGGTGACGAATTGGCCGCCACGCGTGGACATTGCTACTTTTTCGCCATCTTCAAAAAGACTGACAAATTGCACAATCGGTGTTACCAAGGCATCACCGCGGTTTGCCATTGCAGTCATTCCCGCTTTAAGTCGCGGAATATAACCATGATGATCGGCACCGAGTATATTGATGATCGTGTTATTGCCACGCTCAAGTTTATTGAGGTGATAGGCAATGTCCGATGCAAAATAGGTGGTTTGGCCATTGGCGCGGCGTACGACACGGTCTTTTTCATCGCCAAAATCAGTCACCCGAAACCACAAGGCACCATCCTTTTCATAGAGATGGCCTGCTTTGGTCAGTACCTCAAAGCAATGTTCGATTAAGTGTTTGTCGGACAATTGCTTTTCTGAGAACCATTCATCGTAAGTGACGCCGAATTCGGCCAGGTCCTCTTTGATATCATCTAAGATCGTATGCAAGCCGATGTTAAACACGTCTTGGTAAGCAGCCCCCAGGCATTTTTTGGCGTTGGCAATGACGCCATCGATATGTGTTTCTTTATCGCCATCGGGTGCGTCTTCAGGCACGTCCGCAAACACCTCTGCAATGGGCACGCGTAGTGCATTGCCGCATTTGGCTTCCATCTCACGCGCAATATCATAGACGTAGTCGCCTTTGTAGCCATTAACGGGAAACGCAAATTTGGCGCCCGCTAATTCGAGATAACGTAACCAAACACTGGCGGCAAGGATATCCATTTGGCGGCCATCATCATTGACGTAATACTCGTTGTGCACGGTTGCACCGATAGCACGTAATAAATTAACAACGCAAGACCCATAAGCCGCACCGCGACCATGGCCAACGTGTAATGGGCCGGTGGGGTTGGCGGAGACGTATTCAATATGAATGCGCTGATCCTTGGCGACATCACTGCGCCCAAAGTCGTCACCCTCTTTAAGAATGTCTTGAATGATTTGTGTATGCGCATCTTTTGCTAGTGAAAAATTAATAAATCCAGGTCCGGCAATGGTTACATCGGATATATCACCTGAGGCGGGTAAATTGTCGATTATCTTTTGCGCAAATTCGCGCGGCGCTACACCTACTTTTTTGGCCAAAATCAAGGCAACATTGCTCGAAAAATCACCATGCTTAGGGTCTTTTGTATGATCAATCTGCAAAACGACCGGAATATCATCCGTAGAAAGTATGTTTTGCTCTGCTAAGGTTGCAAGCGCTGTTTGGAGTAGCACCGCAATATTATCTTTCATCTTATTGTTCTCGCCTCAAAAATAGGCAGTATAACAGAGTTTTTTAAATTTGGGGACGGTTCGGTGCCAGGTACCGTTTGGATGTTAACATCCAAATGGTACCTGGCACCGAAAGCCAAATTTTACACACTGTTACAAAATTGTGCTTGCCTGACACACTGCTGTTACGTTGGTTTGGTAAATTGGTTATCAAGTTTGGTACGGAGAGACGTAATGAGTAAACAAGAAGAACCACAATTATTAGCAGAATTGCAGCAAAGCCTAGAGCTAGCATGTATACAGGCAGCGGCTGATGTAGATCGTAAGTGGGCTGCTGTGTTCGGTGCTGAGGATAATTATTACAGGGAGATGCGCGCAGTTTTAGATAGTGATATGGCGGAGGGTGACTTGAACGAAATATTGATAGGTTATCGTGATTATCATGCCGTTCCACTAATAGAGTATCAATCGCTTACAACTGTTGCTAAGGCCGCCTCTAATAAAATAGTCGCAAGTGCGCATACTTATCTTAATGCTGTAAAATATATTGCTGTAAAATCGGATCAGGATCGCGTTAATACGATTTTAAATAAATACAGTGACAAGATGAGTAAGTCAGGGAATGGGGCAAAATTACATAGGAACTTAAATCGTCTTAAGGTTCTCAGCGATGTGGCTAATATTGCATCTGATGGGCAATGTAAATTCGCTGATAGAATAGAGTTAGTAAGTAAAAAATTGGATCAGTTTAAGACGATTTTAAATAATGGTTGCAAATTTTTTGCAGCGTTTAAGAATTGGTTGGCACAATGTTTACATTTCACAAAGTTGCATAAAGAGGTGGCAGTAGAGGAGCATAAAGAGGTGGCAGTAGAGGAGCATAAAGGGGCCATGGCGGCAATAGATGTTCCGTGGGGTAATCACGATGCGGCTGTGGATAAGAAACCTACAGCAAAAGCAACCGCCAGCCCGAGGCCATCAATGGTGAAACCACAAATTTTATTTGGCGCACATATGCGTCGCAGTATGTTGCATGATGTACAAAAATCGCTTGATCAAAGCGTGCGTATGTCTGCCGCTGCCGCCTAATTGTCTTTGAAAGAGCCACACCGAAAGAGGCGTTTACGCCTCTTTTTAATGCGGCTGGCACATCCCACGGTATTTGGTATAATGACATCCCATGAATGACGCACAACACATATTAATTGTCGATGATGACGCGGGTATCCGCGATCTTCTCGGCCAATTCCTTGAAAAGCATGGCTTTATCACGAGCTTGGCGGATGGTGGGGTCGAAATGTGGCCGTTGCTCGAGCGTGAGCCCATCCAGCTGATTATTCTCGATATCATGATGCCGGGCAAAGACGGCATGACGCTATGTAAGGAAATACGCCAAAAATCACAAATCCCCATCATTATGTTGACGGCTATCTGCGAAGATGTGGACCGTATTGTGGGGCTTGAAATGGGGGCGGATGATTACCTCAGCAAACCGTTTAATCCACGTGAATTATTAGCCCGCGTGAAAGCGATTTTACGCCGTAGTGGTGTCACTCAGGCTGAAGCTGAGGATAAACCCATTAAAGCGCCGCGGATTTTTTCGTTTGCGGGTTGGTCACTCAATAAAGTCGAGCGTCGTTTGTATTCTCCTGAATCGACGGAGATTAGCTTAAGCACGGGTGAATATAATTTACTGTTAGCTTTTTTGGAGCGGCCGCATCAAGTGTTGAGTCGTGATCAATTACTCGATTTAACGCGCAACCGTGCTGCGGGGCCCTATGATCGTAGTGTCGATATTCAGATTAGCCGGTTACGTCACAAAATTGAAGAAAATCACAAATCGCCTAAAATCATCAAAACCGTACGTGGTGGTGGCTATGTATTATCAACGGAAGTTGAGGTTGCCTAATCCTCGATGAATATCTGGCAAAAATTATCAAACGAAATTAGCGGTAAACGCGCGTTAACGATTCTAGTGATTGTTATTCTTGTGCACTTGGGGCTAATGATTACCTATTTGCATAACAGTCGCATTGCGCGTGAAACGGTGCAGCGTGATGCGGTCATTCAAAAAATCATTAACGCTATTTTCCTTGTGGAAGCAACGCCAGTGGCAAACCGGGTGAAAGCCATTTCGGCGATGGATGATCCAGACTTGCACGTGTCGCTGTCGCATAAGCCAAAATGGGAGTTGCGCTTTAAACAAATCTCGTTTTGGGGGATCAGCAAAGCATTACGTAATAACCTAGATTCTTTTTCTGTGTCTATACGGATGGGTAAGGAGCAATGGCTCAACCTAAATGCCACCATTTATACGCATATTGTGGCGGACCAGTTTGTGCTGCTGGGTATTGAAGTGATTGTATTAGGCAGTTTGCTCGTGTTTGCTTGGTCGATTAACCGCTTTACGCAACCGATACGTAAATTTAAGTTGGCGGCAGAGCAATTAGGTATCGATTTAAACAGTAAACCACTTGAGATCTCGGGAGGGCCCATTGTTGTGCGAGAAGCGGCTGCTGCGATTAATCAGATGCAACGGCGCATTCAAGATTTAATCCGTGATCGCACGCAAATGCTCGCGGCTATTTCACATGATTTACGAACGCCAATCACCCGCATGAAATTGCGCAGTCAGTTAATTGATGATATCGCCATGCAAAATAATTTAGCAGGTGACCTAGATGAAATGGAAAAAATGATTAACGAAACGTTAGCATTTGCGCGTGAAGATTCAACCATGGAAAGTACCGTGAAGGTTGATTTGGTATCGCTTATTACGACCATCACCCATGAAATGCAAGATATGAAGCAGCCGGTGACGTTCCACAGTGATTTACACCGTGCGTCAGTTGAAGGGCGCCCGTTGGCACTGCGACGTGCGATGACCAACTTAATCAATAATGGTATTCGCTATGCCGATAATGTCATCGTAACGGTAAGCGGTCGGCGCGGCCGCGGATTTTTGGTCACCATCGAAGACGATGGCCCGGGCATTCCTGCGGATGATTTAGAGCGTGTGTTTGCGCCTTTTTATAGGTTGGAAAGTTCACGCTCGCGTGACACGGGTGGTGTGGGGCTCGGTCTTGCGGTTACCCGCGATATTTTTCAATCACACGGCGCACGGATCATGCTGCAGAATAAACGACCTCATGGATTGCGCGTTGTGATTATCTTTGTTTAAGAATGGTGCATGGCTAACTTAGTACTAAGGGCTATTCGATTAGAAAAATTATAACACAGTATGAATAATAATTAGAATGGGCTCATTAGTGCGCCATACATTACTTTTTCCTTGTGCAATAATTGCTGTCAGTTTCCTTTGCGAATGATGTCATTCGTCACTGCATCACGAATATAGGTAGGATGGTGCGCGCCGCCGACGCTACCGTTTAAGATAAAATCAACACTATGTTTAAAGGCGATTTGGGCGGTGCGAAAGTCGCGTTTGGCGGGGTGACCTTCGATGTTGGCACTGGTGGACACGATGGGGCCGCCAAATTGATTGCAAAGTGCAATGACATCGGGATGAGCGCTAATGCGCAGTGCAACGGTGTCGTGTTGCCCTTTAATCCAGCTGGGAACGAGGCCGCTTGCAGGGAACAACCAGGTATTAGGTCCGGGCCAGGTTTCTTGCACATGGGCAAGCGACGGCGGGGCAATAGGTTGTATTAAGTTTTCGATTTGTTCCCAATTACTAGCAACGAGGATCAGCCCCTTCTCAGGCTGGCGTCTTTTGACGCCGAGTAATTTGAATACGGCAGGTGAGTTAAACGGGTCGCAACCAAGACCATAAACGGCTTCAGTAGGGTAAGCGATGATACCACCGTCGCGGAGTGTTTTGACCGCGGCGATGATATCAGCGCTATGCGTCATGTTTTTTCTTCTTCTTCTTCCTCTTCCTTGGGCGCGCCTTCGGGGAAGGCTTCAGAGAAGCTGCAACTTTGTTGCGGACATACCTTTTCGGTGCCACGGCGTTTGGTTGTTTTAACAGTTAAGATCGGCCAATGACATTGTGGACACGGCTGATCAATCGGTAAATTCCAAATCGCGTAATCGCATTTCGGGTAACGTTCACAGGAATAAAATATTTTGCCACGGCGTGATTTGCGTTGCAAAATATTGCCTTCTTTACACTTAGGGCATTTAACCTCGGTGTCTTTTGGCTTCTCAAAGGGTTCGATAAACTTACAGTCTGGGTAATTACTGCAGCCAATGAATTTGCCGTAACGGCCATGTCGAATGACTAGGTCAGATTCGCATTGTGGGCATTTGCGGCCTTCGATGATTTCTTGATCTTTTTCATCATCGCCATCCATGCTGCGTGTGTAATCACAATCCGGATAAGCGGTGCAGCCGATAAAGCGGCCACGTTTGCCAAGACGGATCGACAATTGCTTGTCGCACTTAGGACATTTTTCATCAATCTTTTCTTGGGTGACATCCGAACGCTGTACGTTTTCTTGGATTTCATCGACAAGGCTTTTGAACGGTTCCCAGAACTCACGTAATACAGGTACCCAATCTTTTTCGCCACGTGACACATCATCGAGCTGTTCTTCGAGTTGTGCTGTAAAATCGTAATCGACATACTTAGTGAAATAATTAGTGAGAAAGCGGTTAACCACGCGGCCTACATCGGTAGGTTTAAAGCGTTTGTTGTCCATCTCAACGTATTCACGGTTACGCAACGTCGATAGAATCGAAGCGTATGTCGACGGACGGCCAATGTCATGTTCTTCTAAGGCTTTAACCAGGCTCGCTTCAGAGAAGCGTGGTGGTGGCTCTGTGAAATGTTGGTCACCAAATATGTCTTCTACCTTTAAGACTTGACCTTCTTCGAGAGGCGGTAGCAATTTTTCGTCATCGCTGTCATCACTTTTCTTCTTGTCATCAATGCCTTCTTGATAGACAGCCATGAAGCCTGGCTTAGCGATGATTGAGCCATTGGCGCGGAATACATGTTTGCCGGCAGTTAAATCGACAGCAACTGTATTCATAGTGGCTTCAATCATTTGGCAGGCAACGGTTCGTTTCCAGATGAGGTTGTAGAGTTTAAATTGTTCAGCCGATAAGTATTTTTTGACGTCGTCCGGTACACGCATGGCTGAGGTAGGCCGGATGGCTTCATGCGCTTCTTGGGCATTTTTGGATTTTGTTTTATAAGTGCGTATGTCTTTAGGTACATTTTCCGCGCCATAACGTTTCGCAATCAGCTCGCGAATCTCATCAACGGCCTCTAGTGCCAGTGTGACCGAATCGGTACGCATATAGGTAATTAAACCGGCAGTATCTTCATCGCCAACATCAATACCTTCATAGAGTTGCTGTGCAACTTGCATGGTGCGTTGTGCGGTAAAGCCTAATTTACGTGCGGCTTCTTGTTGTAGTGTCGATGTAATAAACGGCGCTGACGGATGACGTTTGCGTTCACGCTTACTCACTTTGGTAATGGTCAGCTTGCCATCCGCGTCTTTCTTAATAACGGCTAATGCTTTATTGGTGTCTTTTTCGTTGGTGAATGTAAACTGCTCAACTTTTTCATCATTATATTGAATCAGTTTGCCATTAATCGTTTTGCTGTCCGCTAATGCTTTGGTATGTAAGGACCAGTATTCTTGAGAAACGAATTTTTCAATGTCTTCTTCACGTTCAACAATAAGACGCAGCGCAGGGCTTTGTACGCGCCCAGCGGATAGGCCTGCACGAATCTTCTTCCACAATAGTGGTGACAGTGTAAACCCGACGAGGAAATCAAGCGCGCGACGCGCTTGTTGTGCATTAACCATGTCCATTGAAATTTCGCGCGGCTCACTAACGGCTTTTTTGATCGCATTTTTGGTGATCTGATGGAACACCACACGACCGACCGTTTTACCTTCTAATACTTTTTTATTTTTCAGCAATTCATACACGTGCCAAGCAATGGCCTCACCTTCTCTATCTGGATCCGGTGCGAGTAAGATGCCGTCTCTGTTCTTCATGGCTTTAGCCATAGCATCCACGTGCTTTGCGTTACGATCGATTATTTGGTAATCCATGTGGAAGTCATGCTCAGTATCCACCGCGCCTTCTTTAGGAACGAGGTCACGCACGTGGCCATAGGAAGCCAATACTTTATAATTTTTTCCAAGATATTTTTGGATCGTAGAAGCCTTTGCTGGTGATTCTACGACAACAAGAAAACGTTCAGGCATGATTAATGTATTCCCCCGAGTGGGTGTTCTAGAACGAGAAGTTCCATGTTGCATAAGGCTTCATCATTTCCAGGCTGATTAAAGAGGACCATGAGGGTTACCCATTTAATGAGGCTGATGTCGATGCCTTCAGATTGTAATTCAATTGCTTGATGGATCACCATTTCCCGTGTGACGGGTGTGAGTATTTCTTGGCGCTCGAGATCCATTATATAGTCTATGCAGTCGTTGCTGAGAATATCTTGTTCAAAATTGCTGAGGACACGGAATGAGCTTGAACGCGGCGCATCGATATTGGCCATTTTATTGTCACAGGATAAATTCGCTAACCAGCCAATAGCTTGATTAATAACGGGTAATACAAATCCTGCTAATTCCAATTGGACAACAAGGTCGGTATCTAATTCACCAAAATCACAATTATCCCGCATATGATTCTGGAATAAATACATCAATACATGTAACACACTGTTTTCTTTCATAACTTTACTCGACAATATCCACCCGGTACAGCTTTTATATAACCACGTAATTCGAGATTTAACAACCGGGAACGCACACTTTGTGCTGAAATACCCAGTAATCTGATCAATTTCTGAGCTGACTGTATTTCAAAACTCAGACACTCTAACAGTTTGTTATTGAGATGATCAAGTTCTTTTGATGGTGACTCGATTTGAGTGGTGTTTTGTTGTTGTACAGAGTGGCCGTATTCTTCAAGGATATCCTGGGTCGATTCCGTGAGTTTGGCGCCTTGGCGTATTAAATGATGGCAGCCTCGAGCCAACGGATTCTTGATGGACCCCGGAATGGCGAACACATCACGCCCTTGGCTGTTGGCAAAATTAGCGGTGATCAACGAGCCGCTCCGTACAGTTGCTTCGACCACCAAGGTGCCCAAGGCTAATCCGCTAATGAGGCGATTACGTCGTGGGAAATTTTGTGCGGTGGGTTGCGTACCGAGCGGAAATTCTGATACAAGCGCGCCCGTATTAATAATATCGGCAGTCAGTGTGCGATGGCGTTTGGGGTAAAGCACATCGACACCGCACCCGAGGACAGCAATCGTTGGTGCGTTCACTGACAGGGCGCCCCGATGCGCGCAACCGTCGATACCGATCGCAAGGCCGCTTGTGATGAGTAACTTAGCCTGGCTGAGTTCGGCGGCAAAGTGATGTGCATTTTCTTGAGCGCTATGTGTCGGGTTGCGACTACCGATGATGGCCAGTTGTTTCTGACCTAAGTGGCATGGATCGCCGTCTATATAGAGTATGGCAGGCGGGTCGTATATTTCGCGCAGATAGTTGGGATAGCGCTCATCCGCCAGGGTAATGATGTGATGCCGCGCATGTTGTGTTAGCCACGTCAGCTCTGCATCGATTGCGCGTTGATTATCGGCGCGCATGCGTTGCCGTTGGCACTGCGTTAATTGAAGTTGCTCAGGCGTTCGTAAAAAAATATCAAGTATCTGTTGAGGCGATGCGAATGAATTCAGCAAACGTTGAATCGTCCGCGGCGTACCATGCAGCGCGTGATGTAGCGTGAGCCAGTGGAGGAGTTCAGTCATTAGGATACGATAAAGTGTGTGGTGTGACGTTTCAATACCGGGGTTGGGTGCTGCCTTCTAATGCCATGGCATTTATACAGTGTTAACGTTGAGATGTACGCTTATATTGCGTTGGCTGAAAAATCAAGACGACTGATAGCGTGGGTATAGGCGGTTGTATGCCGGGATTTGACAGCGGGTTCCAAATTTCTTGATTATGATAGTATCATATGATACTATCATGTGATGAAGGCGCCACCAATAACCATTACCGCAAAAATCCTGAAGACGTCACTTTCAATTGCCGAAATATTAGGCTCGATTAGTACCTTGCACCTGGAAAAACCCGATATTGGCTTGAGAAAGCAAAATAAAATTAAAGCTATTCAAGGTTCGTTAGCGGTTGAAGGAAACACACTGTCGTTGGCGCAAGTGACGGATCTCATTGATGACAAATGGGTGCTTGGCCCTAAGCAGGATATAAAAGAAGTAAAAAATGCAATTGCAGTTTATCAGGATTTGACAGACTATTCATTCAGTTCAATAAATGCATTTAAGCGCGCACACAAAATCCTTACGCAGGGCTTGATCGATGCCCCGGGTTCTTTTAGAGCCGGAAATGTTGGTATATTTGCAGGCAAGCATATTTCACATGTGGCGCCTCCCGCTAAACAAGTAGCACGGTTAATGGATAATTTATTTTCGTTTATAAAGTGCAAAGATGAGCTCACATTGCTTATAAAGGCATGTGTGTTTCATTATGAATTGGAGTTTATACATCCATTTTCTGATGGTAATGGTCGTATGGGGCGTTTGTGGCAGCAAATTATATTAATGAAGTATCATCCCGTTTTTGAATTCCTATCGGTCGAATTATTAATTAAAGAAAATCAGAATACCTATTATGATATTTTAGGAACGTGTGATGCCAGTGGCGAATCCACTTTGTTTGTTGAATTCATGCTCGCTTTAATTTTAGATGAATTAGAACACTACAAGAAAGTGGTTACGTATGCCCCAAAAACAAAGCAGGATCGGCTTGAATTAGCAGCAGCACATTTTAAAAAACAGTGGTTTTCAAGGCAGAAATATATGATATTTCATAAAACAGTATCATCTGCTACAGCCAGTCGTGATCTTAGATATGCTGTTGATTCAGGAATGTTGGAAATGCAGGGCGCTCAACGTTTATCACGTTACCATTTTAGGTGATGATTGCGGTTGAGCAGGATTAGTTTCAGACGTAGATTTGACCTTAAATAGCTTGTCTGAGTAGTTAATTTCTACTGTAGTAGCCGTGCGCTCCTGAAAACCTGCTGGCTGCCGTGCCTTTGGCACTCGTTGCTCAGATGGAAGAAGAAGAGTAGTTACCGTAGTCGTATCCACAGTATCCGCAGAAGTAGCAACCTGAGCTGGCTTATTTGCTGGTTTAGTAACAGAGAAACATCGTTGGATGCGGGTCACTACTCGTCTGATTTTAATCCATATACCGAATAGCCCATCAGAATGAGGCGCATATTTAGGCCCATTCACAATACTACGTATTTTACCAAGCAGTGTATGTTTGATGGCCTCAATTTTGGGCTTAATTACCTTAAATGAAACATTATCATGTCCATCTTTCTGTCCTGGCATATACCAAACATCAACAACCCGCGTATTTTTTAAATACTCATAGTTAAAAAAATCTGTGATTTCATCACAAGCCTCATCTAAATCAGTAAATGGATCTGACTTAATGTGAAAACAATTAGCATCGATAAATTCAAAACTATGGTCACGATTAATGCGTAATGCAATGACATGTTGCTCAGTACTATTACTACTCCCTAATACTGCCGTTACAAAAAACCCTGTATTTGATTTAGCATGTCTAATAAAGTTTTTAGTAAGATAGTCTGCTTGAGTAAAATAATGACGAAAACTAAGTCTCTGCACCGTAAATGTTTCTTCAATAAATGTACGATTAGATTGATTACGATGGATCTCTTGTATGCGTTGTATCCACTTTATATAAGCACCTGCGTCATCCGCACTGTCAAGTATCTTAATATCATCAGAGTTTTGTATATGGTCTCTCTCTATAGCTTCCTTAAGTATTCCCTCGCACAATCCGTCAGAGGCGCCTATTAAGGGGTTAATAGTCTGATTCAAATACGTCACAATCTTAAACGAACACGCTCTTCCAAATTGATTAAACGTAGCCATATCCAATTCCGTAGCTTCCCATTTAACGGAATTTTCCAGAATAGCTCTACTACCAATAAATGCACGTGCATACTCAGTTCGTTCTTTTCGTCCATATTGAGTTAGTTCTTTTTGTGCAACTAAATATTCCAATATTGTTGTTATTAGACTTAGTTGTTGTTTGATTGCAGTTTGGATTTGATGTTGGATTTCTTTTTCACGAATTGAAAAATTTAATGAATCGTATTCGTATTTCTGCGGAAATACTATTGCATTTAGTCTAAAAAATTCTTCCCCCCAATTATTTTTATCTGAAAAACGCTAAATTACGTCTATAATGCAATCATTGTACAAAACATAATCGGCATTGCAAGAAAAAAGCGATAAAAGTGATAAAATATAACAAAAAACAGTATGTTTCGTACTGTTTATGCAGTATTAGCGCTGAAACGTACGCTTATTTTGCGATGGGTGACTGCTCCCCGCCATAAATGGCGATGGTTTACGGTGCAGCTGCTAAAAACTCAAGCACGGCAGCTAGTGTAGGCACAGAGGGTTGTGCGCCGCGCTTGGTAACCGACAATGCAGCGGCGGCCTGAGCGAAGTTGATCGCATCTGTCATTTCTTTTTGTTGGCTTAATGCAGCCGCTAATGCACCATTAAAGGTATCGCCAGCGCCGGTGGTATCAACGGGATCTACTTTAAACGGGGTAAACATTTTTTGCTGTGTTGCACTCATGTAAAAAGTGCCGAGTCCGCCCATGGTAATGATGACGTGTTGCACGCCTTTATCCAGTAACCATTGAGCCGCTTGTTTCGCGCTATCAGCATCCGTTACTTTAATATTGGTGAGCATGCTGGCTTCGGTTTCATTGGGTGTTAGGATGGTAACCTTGCTCAGCAGTTCATCGCTGAGCGGTTGAGCAGGCGCTGGATTCAGAATGATGGTGGTATCGGATTGCGCGGCAAGCTCAATGGTATGTTGGACGATGCTGAGTGTTGTTTCCAGCTGCAGCAACACAATGCCGGATTGTTCAATGCGTGATTTATTTTGATCGATGTGATCTGTTGTCAATGCCATGTTAGCGCCGGAGGCAACGGCAATGCTATTTTCGCCTTCTTTATTCACGACGATGATAGCTACGCCTGAGGGTTCTTTTTTATCGACGACAATCGCGTTGACATCAATACCGTCTTTTTTATAGCCGTGGATCGCTTGTGCGCCTAATGCGTCATCGCCAACACAGGCAACAAAGGCAACGTGACCACCACAGCGCTGTGCGGCAACGGCTTGATTCGCACCTTTGCCGCCGGCGGCTTGTTGGAAGACACCGCCCAATACGGTTTCACCGGGTGTCGGCAAGTGAGGCACTTGTACGACCATGTCGGTGTTTGAGCTACCAACGACGAGAATATTAGATTGTTTATTCATAACTAATTACCTGAATCGAGCGGCGATAATTGCAATAAGGCCGAGTAAATAACAAAGAAACATAAGTGTTAAGCGAATGTTGACGCGGCGCCCGCCACCTTGAAATTCGCGCCATATAAATACCCCCCACAGCGCGGCAATCATGGTGGCACCTTGGCCTAAACCATATGAGATGGCATAGCCTGCCTTACTGGCGGCGAGTAAATTCGCTAAAATACCGACACACCAGATAATGCCGCCGAGGATGCCAACGCAGTGTGTGCTAAAGCGTAGTTTAAAGTAGTCTTTATAGGTAACGGCTTTGCCGGTGAGGGGCTTATACATCATCCAGGTATTAACGAATAAGTTACACACGATAACACCAATCGCAAAGAACACGATCGCGGTGTAGAGCGTCAGTGCGCCAGCCGCGGGGTGTACGTAGTTGCTTGCCATCGAGTCTGCGACGAATGGATAGAAAAAGCCCATCAAGATACCACAGATAATGGCGATCACGATGCCTTTTGAGGTGCCTTTGTTGGTGCTTTGTCCGAGTTGGCGATAGGCGCTTGCCGAAAAAAGCATGGCAATGATAATCAACACAACGCCCGTACTTAAAAAAGGAATGTTGCCGATGGGCGCGAGCCAGTAATTAGAGATGACACCCAGTACCAGCGCTAAACCGATGGCTAACGGAAAGGCGACGCTCATGCCCGCAATATCGATCGCCACCACCAGCAATATGTTGGCGATGTTAAACAACACCCCGCCGGCAAAGGCCAGCCATATATTGTGACGACTAGCTTGGGCTATATCCGCTAAAAAAGGCCGCCCCTGGTGGCCAATACTTCCCATGGTGAAGGCAGCAATCAGCGCGAGGATGATGATGCCAATGGTATAGTCCCAATAAAATAGCTGAAAGGTAGATTCTTTTTGTACTAATTTTTGCGTGTTGGCCCAAGACCCCCAGCAAACCATCGTGACAAAGCAAAAGACCACGGCCATAGCGTATGTGTGTAAAATATAGATAGTATCTCTCCTTTTAAAGCGCCTCGTATTTGTAGCCTATCACTCGGCATGTGTCAACTGTTGCTCAGGTTTGACGGAGCCCAATTTATCTATTAACTGATTTGTGGTAGGCTTGCTTAATGAAAATTATATTTGCTGGTACGCCAGACTTTGCTGTCCCGTCGCTTGAGTGTTTGCTTAAAAGCGATCATGAGATTATTGCTGTTTATACACAACCGGATCGTCCCGCAGGCCGCGGACGTAAGTTGACCGCGAGTGCAGTGAAGCAGCTTGCTTTACAACATGATATTCCGGTGTATCAGCCGGCAACCTTGCGTAATGAAGACGCACAAGCAGAACTGCGTGCATTAGCACCTGAGGTGATGGCAGTGGTTGCTTATGGATTACTATTGCCCCAAGCGGTATTGGATATTCCTAAGCTGGGGTGTGTCAATGTACACCCTTCTTTATTGCCACGTTGGCGTGGTGCGGCGCCGATTCAACGTACCATTTTAGCAGGCGATAAGAAAACAGCTGTGGCGACCATGCAGCTTGATATCGGCATGGACACGGGTCCTATTTTATTGCTTGAAGAAGTCGATGTGTTGCCGCTCGAAACCAGCAGTGCATTGCATGATCGCGCAGCTAAGATTGGTGGCACGTTACTCGTTAAAACGTTTGATCTAATGGCACAAAGTGCAATCACCCCAACGCCACAAAGCACTGAAGGGATAGCGCATGCCGCCAAGGTAACAAAAGCTGAAGCCAAAATCGACTGGACAAAAGCCGCAATTCAATTACAGCATGACGTGTGTGGTTACAATTCGTGGCCTGTAGCACACTCAACTTACAATGAAGCAACGTTGCGCATTTGGGAAGCACAACAGATTGATATGCAAACATCAGAAACGCCTGGCACGGTCATTGCTGCCACCAAAGATGGCATTGATGTTGCAACAGGCGATGGCGTATTGCGTGTGTTACGTTTGCAATTGCCCGGTGGTAAACCGCTAACGGCTGCAGAATTTATGAATCGTGAACAAGGGGTGTTACAGACCCTAATATTTGGTCTTTAGGTTCAAAAAATAGCGCGTGTTCTTTAGTTCACCTTTACGTATTAGCACGTCTTTATCGGTTAATTCACGAAGATCCCTCGTGGTTGTCGATGCCGATGTTTTTGCAATGCGCCTATAATTTTTAGCGCTTAAGCCCCCCTTGAATCCTTCGGGGCCTTCCTGGAATAGACGTGCTATTACTTTTTCTTGTCGCGAATTAAGTTGGTCTTGGATGCGATCATACAACTTGCTTTTTTCAATTAAAAAATTAACAAGTTTTTGTGTGTAAGATTGTGCATCAAGAATGGTTTTTGCAAAATAAGTAAGCCAACCGGATATATTCAGCTGGCTGTTATTTTTTTCAAGATAGGTATAGTACTCTTTTTTATGCTTTTCGATAACATGTGACAGTGCAATTAAAGTAGGTTGGTTCAGGTATTGTGATAATGACTTTTCACACAGCGCACGTCCTATGCGGCCATTGCCATCTTCAAACGGATGAATGCAGACAAAATACAAATGTGCGATACCTGCTCTCGTTAACGCCGGCAGCGGTGTGGTGCCCGTTGGCGCCGTGTTGTTAAACCACGTTATAAATTGTGTCATCTCATGGCTCATTTTATGTGACGGAGGCGCCTCAAAATGAACATTGGGGTCATCAATGCGACCAGAAACCACTTGCATGGGTTCACTATGGGTACGGTAGTCGCCTATTTCATGCACGTCTTGACGATCAGCAATAATCATTCGATGCCAATCACATAGTATGTCATCCGATAACGGCCCGGCAAAGTTGTGAAATAAATCGATCATCATTTCAGTGATGCCTTGTTCTGCAGGCGGAGATGTTTTGTGATCTGTTTGCAGGCCAAGTTGACGACGAATGGATGATTGAAGACTTTTACGATCGAGATACTCACCTTCAATTTCAGACGTTTTTAATGCCTCATCACTGATTAAGTTTACGGTGAGAATAGCCCGTTCTTGATCATCAATATGCTTGAAAGAGCCGACTAAAATCCCTGCCTGGTGAAGAAACGTCGTCTCAAAGTCCACCAACAGCTTTTCATCATATTCGAAGTTTGGCCAATTAGGCGCTTGCCAATTCCAAGTCATGAGCGATACCTATAACATTTATAGCCCAAATTATAGCAAATTCTGGGCTATAAAACGAAACTTTATAGCTCAAACCAGCTAACTAATTGATATTTGTGTAATCGCCCTACTAAAGATACCGGTAATACACCTGGAAAGTGTGGTTGTAAGCAATGCCCAGGTATACCGTGCACATCAGGCCCTCCGGGCTGTACGACGTCAGGTCATGGAATATACTGTAAATCACCATGTCCCGCAGGAATTGCAACGTGTAGTTCAGTGAATTGGGGAAGTCCACCTGCAAGCTGCACCAATATGTGCCCGTAGATTAGTAATGCTAACAGCAGTGGTTTGTGTAAACCACCGCAGTTAACAAATTATTTCCCCCACAGCGTATGATAAACACCCTTAGGGTCATCGATACGATGATAGGTATGTGAGCCAAAGAAATCACGTTGTGCTTGAATTAAGTTTGCTGGTGCCCATTCGCTGCGTAAGGCATCGAGGTAACCCAGTGTGGAGCTAAGTGCTGGAACAGGGCAGCCAAGTTCAACGGCTTTTGCTATTGTTTTACGCAAACCTTCTTCGGCGTCGATGACTTTTTTAGAAATGGCGGGATTTAATAAAAAGTTTTCTAAATTATTATCGGCACGGTAGGCAGACATAATATCTTCGAGCAAGGTGGAGCGGATGATACAGCCGCCACGCCAGATGCGTGCCACCGATTCCATATTGAAATTGTATTTATATTCTTTTGAGGCAACTGACAGCAGCGCCATGCCCTGCGCATAACAAATGATAATGGCGGCATAGAGCGCATCGCCAATATGTTTGACGCATTCGTCTTTATTGCCATCGCATTTTTCAATAGCACGCTTATATACCTTACTGGCTTTCTCGCGCAATTCAGCCTTACACGACATATCACGCATCGTTACCGCCACATTAATGGTGGGTGTGGGTACATTCAATTCCAAAGCAGACAGCGAGGTCCATAAGCCGGTACCATTTTGTGCGGCAACGGGTAGGATTTCATCGATCAAGTCATTCTTCGTTTTATCATCCTTTTGAGCAAAGATGACACTTGTGATCTCCATGAGGTAGCCGTTTAATTTTTCCTTATTCCACTTCGTGTAAATTTTATGGAGTTCTGCATTACTGAGGCCTAGGCTACGTTTCATCAGATCATAGGTTTCGGCAATCAATTGGATAATCCCGTATTCAATACCGTTATGAACCATTTTCACAAAATGACCTGCAGAGCCGGGCCCTAAATACGTGACACACGGATCTTTTTCAATATGAGCAGATGCTGCTTCATAAATTTTTTGCACACGTTCATAATCTTTTTTTGCACCACCGGGCATCATGCTGGGTCCATGGCGCGCACCTTCTTCGCCGCCGGATACGCCAACACCTAAAAAGCCAATGCCTTTGGGTTCTAATTCTTTTTGACGTCGTTCAGTGTCTTTAAAGTAAGAGTTACCGGCATCGATAATCAAGTCACCTTTCTCGAGGTGTGGTAGTAGATCTTTAACAACCGAGTCCACGGGTGCACCCGCGGGTACCAGCATCATGATGGCACGTGGCGTTCGTAGCGCTGCAATAAAATCTTTAATATCATCAGTCGCATGAATACTGCGTGCTTCAGCTGCGTTACGTAAATTATCCGCTTTCTTAGTGTCGGTATCATAACCTGCCACACTATAACCATTGTCAGCCATGTTTAATAAAAAGTTGCTGCCCATTACGCCGAGGCCAACCATCCCAATATCACAGTTGTTAACTTGCTTATCTGCCACTTTGAGTCTCCCTTATGGATTCCAAACGGGGGTATCACTCGTTACGCCCCTTTAATGATTCTTAGTATAGACACGATGTTCTATAATTTCCAAATCGATCCCGAGTTTAGCGCTTATTTCATTGAAATTTAACAGTTTTTTAATTTATCGATGAGATGCGTCATCTAATAACGCTATTTTCGTGAAAAATTAAAACTATTTGCTATAGTTAACTGTAATACAGGATGAACTAAGGAGAGCGCTATGACGCACCAATCCCTCGAGTACACGGCAGGAAAGCTTGCGGATGCCATTAAAGCTGAACTCGATGACTGGCAAAAAAATGATAAAG
>NVSS01000035.1 GCA_002732805.1 Coxiella sp. (in: g-proteobacteria) | reverse complement strand
CTAGATACGTATTAAACTTATTAGCGTGATAAGGTAGGTGATGCTGATGGAGCGAGCGATTTTTTGGCTTGCTCAACCATGCCTTTGACATCGGCATAGGCTTTTTTGAGCTCAGGCGCAACTTCGCTATTCTCAGCAATCTCAGCGTAGTTAGCCGGCAAATGACGGTCAGTCAGTTGATCACCGTAGGCGGCAATCACTTCAGGATGATTTTCGTTCGTATATTCAAAACCTGCTGCTTGTAAGGAGGCCACATCCGTCTGTAGATTTTGGCGTTCACCTTGATCCAGCTGTTCATCACCATCGCTGTTATCTAGGTATTGATCGGAAATTACGGTGAGATCGCCTAAGTAGCCATCAAGGTCCTGGACACTAAGACCACCTTCACCACCGTCGTCATCATCTTCAAAGAAAAATTCACGAACCGGGCGCAGTAGTTGCTGGCAAGCCTCAAGATAAAGATTGGATTTTGAGTTGCCTATTTTGTTACGGTTTGAGGGGAATTGAACGACATTGCTAGATGGACGATAAGCCACCTCAGCACGAACTGAATAGCGACGATCGATCATCAGACGCACTTTCAGACTAAAGTCAGTGACTTTACCCGGAATACCGCTTGTGCCGTATAAAACCGACATACCCTCTCCACAAAATAGAACAATGCTTTTTGTAGTATACCTACCCAACATTAAGATTATCTTAAATTAGACAGGCGCCGAGATGACCATCTTGGCGCGATTTAGGGCGGAACTCAATGATTACATTAGGAAATCTTGATTACCCTCATCTTCAGGCTAACCTACTAATTTGCCACAATAACCATCGCAGCACGAACCACACGGCCGTTGAGCTCATAGCCATTTTGTAGGACCTGCAAGATCGTATTTGACTCAGCATCAGGGGCTGCTTGCATCGTCACCGCCTCATGCTTATCTGGGTTAAATGCTTCACCTAGCTCCGGATGTATCACCTTAACACCATGTTTTTCTAGGGTTTTTTCTAGCAAGCTTAACGTAAGCGCCATACCTTCACGGCCTGGGTCATCTGCAGACATACCTTCCATGCCGCGCACCACACTATCAACCACCGGCAATAGGTCCGTCAGGAGCTTTTCAGTACCAAATTTATGTGCATTTTGCACGTCACGCTCAGCACGACGGCGCACGTTATCCGCTTCTGCTTTAGCACGAATAGCCGTGTCCTTATACTCAGCCAGCTTCATTTCTAATGCATTGAGCTCTTGCTCCAATGCCTCATGTGACGGACCATTATCACCCTTGTCAGCAGCCTCTGCCACCGGCTCATCTTCAAAAATCGGCTCATCCGCCGCATCCTCGGGAATACGCTCAGCAAATTCTTGCCATTTCTTCTCTTTTGGGTCCTCAGACTTCTTTTTACTCATATTTAAAACTCCACTAAAACTACTATCTAATATAAGGCCTATATGAAAATATTCAAGCCCAAGGTCGTGGAATTAAATGAATTCGAACACATTGGTAGCCACATGCAATAAGTAACGCCCCGATGCACGAGCCTGATTTGGCTACTCATATCTTGTAACTTAGAGCGCCATAATGGACGCCCTTGATACCATTGCAAGCCCCCGCCAAATATGTCAGCATGTTCCTCTAGCACACATCACAGGGAACTTGATGGATTTTACACTTAAAAAAGTCATTGGCTCACTGCTATTGCCACTACCCATCGCACTTAGCCTACTCGTAATTGGGCTACTGTTTTTTTGGTTTAGTCGTAAAAAAATTGTCGCTGGTTATTTTTTGAGCGCCGGCGTGTTAGTGCTGCTTGTCTTTAGTTTTGGTTTAATCCCCACCACGTTACTAAACACACTCGAGGATCGCTACCAACCCATTACTACATTGCCCACGAACATCCATAAAATTGTCGTGCTCGGCGGCGGCGTGCGGCGTAACACCAATGCACCGCCTAATACCCAATTGAGCTCGGCCTCTTTATCACGCTTAATCGAAGGTGTGCGACTGTATCGCCTTTACGCTGAAAAACACCAGGCTGAAACCTTGGTGTTATCGGGTGGTCGTGTTTTTGGACGTCCCGCTGAAGCGGGTATCATGCAAAACATTGCCGTGATACTCGGCGTCAAACCAACTGATATTGTCTTAGAAGCAGGTTCGCGCGATACAGCCGAAGAAGCCAAATACCTCAAACAACAACTCAGCACCCAACCCTTTCTCTTGGTCACCTCGGCCTATCATATGCCGCGTGCCATAGCGATTTTTAAACGCTTAGGGTTACACCCCATCGCCGCACCCAGCCAATACATTACCGAACGCGGCAAACGCGACTTCAGCTACTACGTACCTAACTCGAAGTATTTGGTGATGGATGATATCGCCATACATGAATACTTAGGCCAATTATGGGCCAAATTACACAGCCCCTAAGCCGATTGTCATTACACAGACTCCGTAAAAATAGACGCCACCTTGGGAAACACCACGAGTAGGAATCATGCGTCAAATGCGCTATGATCCAGGCATGAAGACAGTTAAAGATACAGACTTAATGTCACCGCTATCCGTATTAAATGATACCTATGGATATGCCACCTTTCGTGGGGATCAACAACAAATCATCGAACATATTTTAGCAGGTAAATCGGCGTTTGTATTAATGCCTACCGGTGGTGGAAAGTCACTCTGCTATCAGATACCCGCCATTTGCCTACCGGGATTTGGATTGGTTATATCGCCATTAATTGCATTGATGGAAAACCAGGTGATGGCATTGCAGGCTATTGGTGTGCGGGCCGCCGCTATTAATTCCAGTCAATCCTATGAAGACAACCAAACCACACTGACATTAATGCAATCAGGCGCTATCGATCTCGTTTATGTGTCGCCTGAACGACTACTGACTGACAGTTTCTTAGACCATTTGCAGAATTGTAAGATTTCGTTATTTGCTATCGATGAAGCCCATTGCGTGTCGCAGTGGGGGCATGACTTTCGACCTGAATATCAAGGCCTCAATGTTATTGGAGAGCGCTTTCCAACAGTGCCTCGCTTAGCGTTAACGGCGACAGCCGATGCACCAACGCGTGAGGACATTTTGGATCGCTTGCAATTAAAGACGAGTAAGCTCTTTGTTGCTGGATTCGATCGACCCAATATTAACTATACGATTGTCGCTCAGGCAAGCCCACGTCAACATCTTGTGACTTTTATCAACGACAACCACCGTCACGATAGCGGTATTGTTTATTGTTTATCACGTAAAAAAGTGGAAGAAATTGCCACCTTCTTAACAACAGAAGGCTTTACCGCCTTACCCTATCATGCCGGCATGACGACACAGCAACGCTCCAGGAATCAAACTACTTTTTTAAAAGATGAGGCCGTCATTATTGTAGCCACCATTGCATTTGGCATGGGCATCGACAAACCAAATGTACGATTTGTAGCACACATGTCTATTCCGAAAAATATTGAATCGTATTATCAAGAGACGGGCCGTGCCGGACGGGATGGCTTACCGGCTAATGCCTGGATGAATTACGGTGTGCGTGATATTGCTTTACTGCGTAGTTTTATCGATTCCTCACAAGCACCCGCACACCAAAAGCGTATTGAACACACTAAACTTAATGCGTTATTAGGATTATGTGAAACAAGCGGTTGTCGACGCCAAGTATTGCTGGCCTATTTTGGCGATACCTGCTCTCATTGCGATAATTGCGATACTTGTATAACACCCCCTGACACATTTGATGGGCGTATTGCCGCACAAAAAGCAATATCTTGCGTTTTTCGCACGAGTGAGCGATTTGGCGCCGTGTATGTCATTGATGTTTTATTAGGAAAAAGTGACGATCGCATCAAACGTAACAGTCATGACATGATTAGCACGTTTGGTGTGGGCTCTGAATTGTCGAAGATGGAATGGCAAACTATTTTTAGGCAGTTAATTGCTTATAATTTACTAAGTGTTAATGTACTTGAACATAGTTCCATATACATAACAGAACAGGGGTTTGATTTTTTAAAGCAGAGCAACCCTCTAAAACTGCGTCGTTATACAAAACCTATTTCTAAAAATCAAAAAACTAAGTATAAAAAAACCACCTCTAAAAACAAATCAAAACTGGCAGAGGACGACCAAGAATTATTCGAACAGCTGCGTGAAAAGCGCCGTCAATTGGCAAAAGAACAGGGTATTCCGCCTTATATTATTTTTCATGACAGTACCTTAATCGACATCGCCACGTTAAAACCCGCCTCACTTAATGACTTAATACCCATCAATGGCATCGGTCAAAAAAAACTAAAGCGCTATGGGGCTGAATTTTTGGAAATTATCAAAAAGTCGAGCCTGACACCCACCACTTCAGAATAAGTCAAACAGATTATAATACAGGCTGCTCATGATCACCCGACACCGCCTCTTCACTGATCATTCGCCCGACTGCGACAGCACGGGTGGCGTATCATTATCTATCTCAACAGGATCATGACTCATCGATTTCCGCTAATTTCTCTGTTGCATCTTTAATCCAATGCTTTGTCTCTTTTGATTTTGGACTGTGCGCTAATGCTTTTTCAAAATATACCAATGCCACCTCATAATTCTCTAAATGGTATTCGCAATAGCCGCAGTTAAATTCCACTTCCCATGTGGACGGGAAGTACTGACGTGATAACTTAAAGTAAAGTAATGCGGATTCGAATTCACTTACTTCTTGGAAAAACGTGCCCACTTCAAAAATCGTATCGTTGCTACCGGGCATGTGATAATAGTTTTCAGCCACACGATGCAAATAGCGCTTCAAGTAACTAATTAAATCGTCATCAGCATCATCAATCAAATCACTGATACGTTCACTGACATCATCATAAAGCCCTGGATCCCAACGTGATAAACTTAATGCGGAGGCTAAAGTATCGAGTTTTTGGCTCTTAATGTTACTTTCAATGTTTTCATAAATATTAAAATAATCCGCTGGGCTAAATTCGGACACCATTGCATCTAACGCGAATTGAAATTCGGTACATTCATTAATTTTACTGCCCAACATGAAGGCCGCTGTCGCAATCGCATCACGTGGACATTGCATAAAGTAATCACCGCCACGTAATTTAAAGTAACGCGCAATGGCATTGTAATTGACCATGACCGAAAAACTGCCGTGAAAGTCTAATTCAGGGTGATCTTCATCTTCAAATTCTTCAAGGTCAATATTGCCTTTATCCGATGTCAGCAATAACAGTTTGTCATTACTTAACGATAGCAATTGTTGAATGACACGCAAACTACCGACTGGGAAAAAGAAGGCGCCATTCTCGAGGTCTTCTTCATAACTTTGTAGCACATGCTCAAAATTGTCATCATCATAGTAGCGCCCTTTGATCGGCTTGTCCGTATACGCAACATCCACCTTTTCCCAGCACGCTGGGTTGTTCTCTTGGATATCATGATCCTCAGAGGTGACCGTAACCAAAGATTCGTGCAGTTTGCCATCCACAACATTGAAAATATCACTCACGACGGAATCAAACAAATAATTAGCGACAGCGATAAGTGGGTTCGATAAGCTTTTGGCAGAAATCACGGTATTGCTATTAATTAACGTTACTTCATCGTCATGCTCAACATCAAATATAGCGAAATCAAGTAACCCCTCATCAACGAACGTCGACAGTCCTTTATGCGCCTGCCAGAATTTAACGTTCGCTTCGGTAAAGTCACTCATCACGTAACAGAATTTAACCGCCTGTAAGCCTAAGCCTTCTCGCACACGGCTAAAGTGACGCAAGAAATAATAACTAAACTGCCCTGAACCTGTGCCCAATTCAATCAAGTAAAAGGGATGGTTAATCGCATCTGGGTAGCGGCGCAACCAATCTTGAATAAAACGAATGACTAATGCGGCATAGGTGCCACCAATATAGGCATTACTTGTGATATAAAAAGGCACATCGCCTGCCCACGCATCAATTCCCTGCTTATCGTAATATTCACGCTGCGCTTGCCAAATTTTAGACTGACTAAAGCGTGTGTTTTCTTCAATTACAATTGGTTCGCGAGGCACGGTGAGGCTCCTGATACTTATAATAAATGGGAAAGACAGAACTTTAGCATACTTCAAGCACGATTAAAACTCGGCAGCCGCTAGGCTGCCAATCCCAGTGTAAACCGCCCTTGATGCCACCAATCTTAAAACAGCTTATTGTTTCGCTATAGTGGCATTTGGGATTTCATTAGCAGCAGAACTCACTACCGCTGCGTTCGAGCCGCTTAAAAATAACAAGCTGTTAACAACAACATCTGTGTCCACTGAGTCATTAGCCTTTCTTTGTTTCTTACTGGCTGGCTTGGCACTCGCATCGCTGACCCCACCGTAAACGCCTAAAAGTGTCAAACCGTCACCAATCTCAGTCTTACTCTGCTCGGAGCATACCTCTAATCCCATTAACTCTTTTATACCCGTAAGAAGCTCTTTATCATTTTTCAAGGCGGCAAACGCATCATAATCTCTCACTAAGTAGTTAAACACCGACGCAACATTTTGAACGTCAGAACTCTCTATTGTATTTAAATCTAATATGACCTTCTTTAAGCTTGAGATAAGTGCCATTTGTTTCCGCAGGGATGTCGTATTCTTACTATTTTGGCTTGCTAGCGTTATGAGGACTTTGTGCAATGTAGCCTGTATAAGAATACCCGCATTCTGGGCATATGGTATACCCATTGCATTCTGGATATTTGACAGAGCACTTACTATAAATCTGATAAGCCCCATATTTTTTACTAGGGCATCTCCAGTCTCATCATCAATGGCATTTAAATGAAACAGACTAACCAAGATTACTAGCTTAACCTTATTATTAGCCGCATTATTAGCCGCTGAGAGCAGGACGCCCTTTAATGTACTTATCAGCGATTCCGTATTCGTCATTAACGCTACATTCGCAGGATGCTTGCTCACCAATGAATCTAAAGCCATAGCCGCATAAAGCTGATTCTTAGGCTCTAGTAGGATACCTCTCAATAGATCTATGAGAGTGCTATCCTGCCTCGCTTTTGATTTTGCCGTAGCGGATATTTTCATAATACGTATCAGCTGCGTTAAAACGAATTCCTTAGCTTTATTACCTAGTGATGACAGCTGCCCTTTAATAGCATCTATCATAATTTTATTTTCCAGGAGGTTTTTTAGACTTGGGTCGTCAATGTGGTTCGCTGATAATGTTATTAGCGTGAAAGCGACATGAGATTTAAAAGCAGGGCTCGTATCTGCTGCTAGCCAGAATTTCTCTAAAGCAGCTGCAATCTTTTTCACGGCCGCTGGCGCTATTTGACTACACCCCATGAAGACACGAAGCAGTAATAGCATGTCACACTGAACGGTGACATCAGTCCGCGCGTTGGCTGCGCTTATTAACGCGGTGACAAACTTGTCAGATCCTACCAGGTCTTGGCCAATAATATGAGCGCGCGGCTGAGCCACCATAGTTGCAATACTTTTAATTATCCAGTCCCATTCGCAAGATGCGATCTCAGGAGTGAAATGCTTCATAAGTTGTGGCAGGAGCCTTCTAGATTGCCATAGAACTGCCAGGTAGTTTATGTTAACCCTTACGAAAAAGAGCAGGACAGTCGCGGCGCCATCCTGAACATGCTGGCTGTAATCCGTAGGTGACGTAATAATTATTTTTA
Organism: Coxiella sp. (in: g-proteobacteria); assembly: GCA_002732805.1. Classification (GTDB taxonomy): domain Bacteria; phylum Pseudomonadota; class Gammaproteobacteria; order Coxiellales; family Coxiellaceae. The sequence continues at coordinate 11,681 of NVSS01000035.1, read as the reverse complement.
AGGCATCTATAACTTGTTGGTTAGTCATCATCCTATCTCTAGTCTGAGAATCACGCGCCAACGCTACTAAGATATTGACACTAGGGACATGAAGCAATACAGAATTAAAGGGATGCCCCTGAGCCGATATTAATAGCCGCTCTATTAAGGAGGAGATAAGGCCTGGATAGCTATAGATTTTGAAACAATTGTCCGCACCATCCGCCAATTTAGCGAGCTTCGACAGTGCGTCTTCGGTACACTTGTACTGCAGCTCACTCCTTGACTGAGTGCGTGCTATCGCAACAATCATGCCTAGACAATCCATAGATACTGGAACAGTTAGTGGTTCGTCTACTCGACTCATCTTTACACCCCCCTAATTAAGTGCGCAGATCATAACAATTAAAGAAAAAATCGTCAACTCATGTACAGCACCGCATCAAGATCACAGAATGTCATACAATGCGCTCTTAAACACCGTATTTTCTTGGAAGTAATTAGAAAAGACACCCGGCAATGCCAAATAACCCGTGACCAATGCGTTCACATCATCACCTGCTTGTTGGTGGATCATCGTCATTTGTTCTGCCAGTGGGTCTTGCACAATAATATCACGACGCCCGGTATACTGTATCCAAGCAGCAAGCGCACGCAGTAGACCGTTAAAATCCTCACCCGCCTCAATACACGCTTTGATGCTTGGCAGAATACGTTGTGGTATTTTTTGCGAGCCATCCATCGCAATTTGATACAGTTTATGTTTTATCTGTGGGTTATTAAAACGCTCTAGAATGCTGTCGCGATAAACCGATAAACCCGCTTGTTCAGGAACTACTAAATGCGGCATAATTTCATCGGTCATCATCTGATTTAAATAGGCAATGAGCGTATCATCTTGCATCGCTTCATAAATCGTTTCATAGCCCGCTAAAAAACCCACATACGCTAATGCAGAATGGCTTGCATTTAAAAGACGTAATTTCATAATCTCAAACGGCGTCACATCGGGCACAATAAAAGCGCCCGATTTTTCCCATGAGGGTCGTTCATTACAGAAATTATCTTCGATGATCCATTGTTTAAAGGGTTCGCAGGGGACAACCGCGTTGTCTTGGCACCCTGTCAATCGAAGCACCTCCGCGACATCATCATCCGTCATCGCTGGCACAATGCGATCCACCATTGTTGACGGGAAACACACGTGTTGTGCTATCCAATCCGCTAGCATTCGATCAATAGAATTAGCAAACTGAACACAACTATTTTTTAAAAGTTTTCCATTGGCCGGTAAATTATCGCATGATACGACTGTAAACGGCGGGATTCCTTTTTCATAACGCTGCTGCAAAGCACCCACTAAAAATCCAACAGCGGTTTTGGGTGCCGTCACATGATGCCCATCACGCACAATATCGGGGTGGGTTAATTGTAACTGGCCACTGGCAGGATCGAAATAATAACCTTTCTCTGTAATTGTGAGCGTCACCACTTTACAGGCAGGATCTGCTAACACCGCCAATACCGCGTCAGGTGATTCGGGTGCCACTAAAATATCTTTTAAGACCGTCATCGGTACCAGTGTGCTGCCGTCAGCTGACTTTTCTAAGACGTGATAACGAAAATCTTGCGCCCGTAAACAATCTCTCACCGCCGGGCGGCGCAAACTGACGCCAATGATATCCCAGTCGTCACCTGCTTCTTGCGTGTAAACCGCCTGATGAGCACGATGAAAATGGCCCACGCCTAAATGCACAATTCTATTTTTTGTCATTATATCGATTCCAACTTATAGCTTTGTTTTACCAATGATCCTGTTAGCACCTCTGCAATTTCAAATGCATCAGACTCACTGATCTGATGCTCAACGACAAGTTCAGCTAAGCAACCACAATCAATACGTCGCGCCATATCATGACGTGCTGGGATTGACAAAAACGCACGCGTGTCATCATTAAAGCCCGCGGTATTATAAAAACCGGCCGTTTCGATACAACGTTTCTTATAACGACGCATGCCTTCAACACTGTCCATGAACCACCACGCTGGCCCCAGCCGCAAGCACGGATAGACACCGACTAAGGGCGCAAGCTCACGCGTGTAGGTGGTCTCATCGAGTGTAAATAAAATAATACGTAAATCACGTTCGGTGCCAACGACATCTAGCATCGGCTTTAACGCATGCACAAACTCCGTGCGCATGGGGATGTCGGCACCTTTATCACGCCCATATTCATCAAACAAGAAGCGGCTATGATTACGATACGAACCACTATGGATTTGCATTACCAAGCCATCCTCCACACTCATGATTGCCATTTCAGTCAGCATCTGTGCGCGAAACAGCTCAGCATCTTGTGCCGTCACGTCATCACGACACACACGTTTAAATAAGGTCTCGCATTCGTGTTTCGATAAATTCGCAGTTTTCGCCGTTGGATGCCCATGGTCAGTAGCAACTGCACCCATCGTTTTGAAGTAAAGGCGACGCGTACGCAATGCCGCTAAGTAATCGGCATAACAGGTTATATCACTATCCGTCAGCTTGCCTAGGGTGGCTATATTACCAACAAAATTTTCATAGTCCGGGTCCGTCACACAATCTGGGCGAAAAGTCGTGACCACCCGCCCCTTCAATGCCGTTTCATTAATCATTTGGTGATACTTCAAATCGTCCAGTGGCGATTCCGTGGTCGCTAAGAATTCAATCGAAAACCGATCTAATAACGCACGTGGCTTAAAATCATCTTGCGCAAAAACAGCCATTAATTGATCGTATATCGCATCGGCATTGTCACTTGTCACTTCTCGATCCACACCACAGACCTCATAAAAGGCATGATCAAGCCAAAATCGACTCGGCGTCCCACGAAACAAATAATAATGCGCGCAAAATAAACGCCAAATTTTCCGCAGATCGGTTTCAGCAGGTAATGTCGCCCCTTCAATACCTAACTGGTCCAAGCCAATGCCCTGACTATAGAGCATACGAAACACATAATGATCTGGCTTGATAAAGACTTCAACGGGGTTGCTAAAGTGCTCATTTAACGCAAACCATTTTGGGTCGGTATGCCCATGCGGACTTAAAATCGGTAGCATTTTTATCGATTCATACAACGCACGCGCCACTTGACGCGTTGCCGGGTTTGATGGAAATAAACGATCGGGATGAAGCTGCATGTTATACCTGCACCCCTAAGTTACGTAGACGCCGTCCACTTTCTAAATTATTTTCGATCTGTTCAAGCGAAATACCTTTCGTTTCAGGCGTCAGGAATTTCACAAAGAAAATACCAATAATCGACATCACCACAAATAACATAAACACACCGGGGCCGGTTAATTTATGTAATAGCGCTGGAAAGCTCTGCGAGACCATCGCATTAAAAACCCAGTTGCCCATGGTGGTTACCATGATACCAACATCGCGAATCCGTAATGGGAAAATTTCAGAACAAATAACCCAAACCACCGGCCCAACACTAATCGAGTAACCTGCCGTATAGATGAAGGTTGATAACACACCGGTGTAACGTAAGGCATCATTCGATGGACCTATATACACAATCGCAGCTAACATTAACATGCCGAGCGCCATGATACCGAGGCCCAACATTAAAATAGGACGACGCCCCCAGCGATCCACGTATTTTATGGCGACTAAGGTCATAAAGGTATGCACAAACCCGAAGACGATGGCACACAGCATTTGTTGGTGCAAGGTCGCAAATCCAGCAAGTTTAAAAATGGTGGGCACATAATAATTAACCGCATTATCGCCCGTTGCTTGTTGGAAAAACTGCATACCCAGACCCAACACAACGACCGCTATAAAGCGCTTATCAGATATGAGACTCCAAAAGGTATTCTTATGTGACACACTGTCTTTGATTTCACGAATGGATGTTTCCATTTCGTCGGCGTCTAATATTTTTGCTAATACCTTACGCGCTTCAGATTCACGATTATTTAAAATAAGCCAGCGTGGGCTGCGCGGTAAAAACAACACAAAACATAGCATAAACACAGCAGGAATAACCACGATACCCAACATCAAATGCCAATTGCCTGAATTACTGATCATGGCATCACTGATATAGGCCACTAGAAATCCACCCGCCACCATTAATTGATACGTTGAAATCATGGCACCACGTACCGCGCGCGGTGAAATTTCAGAGAGATAAAGCGGTGTTGAAAACGTCGCAATACCAATGGCCAACCCAAGCACAAAACGAATCGCAATCAAAATCGACGGCGTCGGCACATAAAATAAGGCAATACTTGCCCCCGTAAAAATAACCGCGCTGACCAACAACCCCATACGCCTTCCCCACAATCGGGATATCGGTTGACAAAGCACCACACCGGCCACAGCACCAATCGATAACGAACTGACGACAAATCCTTTTAACTCATCCGATAAATGAAAGTGTTTCACAATTAAGGGTAATGCACCTGAGATCACGCCCGTATCCATACCAAACAATAGCCCGGCTAAGGCGGCCACAATTGTTATAAAATAAACAAATGATTTACTGGTGTCCTGCACTGTTGTCGTCATCATGCTAAGTCCCTTACTTATGAATGTGCGTCCGATTATACAGAGATCCGTTAGCGACTCAATTACTCCCTGCTCATTGACAATAAACGCTCATTATGTGTAATATTAATACGCAATCACAAAAGGATTCACTCATGAAATACCACCTCAATACCGTTCTCGGTTTAGTTTGTGTTGCTATTACACTAAATGCCAGCGCACAAAGCCCGGGGCCATGTGGCAACACGTGCAATACGAGTACTAGTGTATGTAAAAGTGGCGAATATTTCCCCGCAAATGACTCAAAAGAGTGCATGCACGGTGGTTATCATTGTTCGAGCACTTATACGCCAGCAGAAAGATGGTGGGTTGAAACGAAAATCAATGACGACACAATTGCTACTGTCGCCTGCCACCAATGTAAGTGCGTTCCTGGCTCAAGAGGATAACCAACTAAAACGCTACTAAAAAGCGCCACGATATTGCCCGCCCACTGCACAAATGCTATCCTACTCAAATGACTAAAAAAGCATACAAGCACATACTCCTGATCGGTCGTCCTTATGTACCGGGTGTACCCGAGACATTATCAGCACTAAAAGATTTTTTGTTATCACTTAACGTTAGCGTCACGGTAGAAGAGCTCACCGCTGCCTGCATGAACATGGGTGATGCGGTCCTCTGCACATCAACGGATGTCCCCAAGAAAATTGATCTGATTATCGTTGTTGGCGGTGATGGTAGCCTACTGAATGCCGCACACATTGCCATCGCGCATGACCTGCCCATCATCGGGGTGCATCGTGGCCGGCTTGGCTTCTTAACCGATATTCATCCTAACAACATCGAAACCGTCGCTGACGTTATTGCGGGCAACATTAAACCAGAACAACGCTTTTTACTAAAAGCCACCCTGTATCGACATGATAATACGGTCACTGACCTTGCCTTAAATGATGTTGTGCTCATGCCCGGCAATGCACCGCAGATGATTGAGTTCGAAACGCATATTAATGATGAGTTTGTTTGCAAACAACGCGCGGACGGCTTAATCATTGCCACACCCACGGGGTCGACAGCCTACGCACTCTCTGCGGGTGGTCCTATCCTAAATCCCGGGCTGAACGCGATCGTTTTAGTACCCATGTGCCCACACACACTCAGTAGCCGTCCACTGATCGTCGATGCTGATTCACGCATCGAACTCATCATTACTGATAATAACAAAACCGACGTTAATGTCAGCTGTGATGGTATTCAACATATTTCAGTGAGTCCCGGTGACCGCATCGTCATTGAACGCTACGAAAAAATGCTCAACCTCATACACCCATCAAACTACAGCTACTTTTCCATACTGCGTGAAAAGTTGGGTTGGGAAAAACACGCCGAAAGGACGTAATTATGTTAACGCACATCTACATCAAAAATTTTGCGATCGTTGACACCCTTGAAATTGATTTCGCACAAGGGTTAAGTGTACTCACCGGTGAAACGGGTGCCGGTAAATCATTGTGGGTAGATGCTGTGAATTTAGCGTTAGGTCAACGTGCGGACAGCCAATGGATTCGCGCGGGTGAAGAGCGCGCTGAGATTAGCGTTACGTTTGATATTCAACAGCAACCACACGTTTTGAAGTGGTTACAAGAAGCAGACTTAGATCAAGACAATGACTGCATTTTACGCCGTGTTATTTCACGCCAAGGCAGTTCCCGTTGCACCGTGAACGGCTCACCGCTGCCGTTACAGCGCGTTCGCGAATTAGCCGAGCAACTGATTCAAATCCATAGCCAACACCAACAACAGCACCTCCTACAAAGTGACAAGCAGCGTGACATACTCGATCACTTTGCAGGCAATCACGCATTGTGCAAGAGCATTCGCACGCTGTACGAGCAATGGAAAATTACCCAAAATGAAATAGATGCGCTACTCAGTAATGTGCGTAATAAAAACCAAGAAATTGATTTCCTACGCTATCAGTTAGATGAGCTCGCACACGTTGATTTACAACCCGGCGAATGGCAAACACTGTCACGTCAGCATCAACAGTTACACAATGCCAAAACGTTTATCGAACAACTCAATGAAGCCATTACCCTCACTATTGAACACGAAGACACCTCTGCCGTGCAACTCATCCAGCAAGCAATGCATCAGCTCAGTGACATCAAAACTGATGACCCTCAATTAAAAGAAATTCAAGAGCTCTTAAACACGGCATCCATCCATTTAAATGAAGCCGGCACTGGGTTGCAAGCGTATCGCAACCGTATTAATTTAAGCGAACAAAATGTAGATGCGATCGAATCACGTCTCAGCGTGGTCTACGATCTATCCCGCAAACACCACTGTAATCCTGAAGATTTAGTGGAGCTACATACCTCACTACAAAACAAACTGGATAGCTTAGTGGGCATTGATGAGAAAGTAGCCGCACTTAAACTACACCAAGCACAACTCGAGGAAAAATATACCGAGCTTGCCAGTCGCTTAACCAACAAACGTAAAAAATCCGCCAAGACACTTGAAAAGAAAATCAGTGCGTCCATGAAAACCATGGACATTCACGACGGGGCACTACAGGTTGCATTCGAAATACTAGCACACACCCCATCACCCCACGGCAATGAAAAAATCACGTTCCTCGTACAAACCAACGCCGGCCAAGGGTTTCAACCATTACAAAAAATTGCATCCGGCGGCGAAATATCGCGTATCAGCTTGGCATTGCATGTATTGACCGCCGATAAAGAACAAACACCGACGCTGGTCTTTGATGAAGTTGATGTCGGCATCAGTGGAAAAACCGCGGCTACTGTCGGACAATTGCTAAGAGAACTCGGGAATAACACACAGGTGTTGTGTATTACCCACTTACCGCAAGTCGCTGCTAACGGGCATCATCATTATAAAGTGAACAAACAATCCGACGGCAAACAAACCACCACCAGCATTCAACAACTCACACAAAAACAACGCATTGATGAAATTGCCCGCCTCATTGGGGGTGCCAAAGTGACAAAACAATCCTTAGCACATGCGTCAGAGCTTCTTGATTTGTGTTAGATCAATGAGTTACCTTGATATTTATCTTTATTATGCTTAAAACTGTCGATTTTTGACAGTTTTATGCTAAAATACAAGAATGGCTGATCGTATTGAAGACATTTTATGGCACTATCCATCCGTCTACCTGACTGAACACCACCTTGCACACCTGCTTGGTGGTACACCAGACAGTCGTTATGCTCGCTTACGTCGCGCCACTCAAAAAGGTCTCCTAGTAAAAGTAAAGCGCGGCTTATATTACTTAGGTGAACGTTTAGCAACACATCCGCCTCACCCATTTGAACTTGCACAATTTATTTATGGCCCTTCCTATATTAGCCTTGAATCGGCACTCGCTTATCACAATTTAATTCCAGAAGCGGTGTATGCCATTACCTGCGCATCCATAAAACGTACGGCACAATTTATGACACCACTTGCCGAATTTAAATATCATCGCCTCCCCCTGGAGAACTTTTTGTTAGGTGTGCGTTATATTGAAAATGATCCCTACCAATTTTTTATGGCATCACCTTGGAAAGCATTACTTGACTACATTTATTGTTATAAAAAAGAGTGGGATTCAATGACACCACTACAAGAAAGTTTACGTATTGAGTTAGACGATCTACCCTTGATCTCCTCAAGCGAACTCTCTAAACTAACGCACTACTATCACAGTCAACGCATTACTCGGTTTATTAAACAAATACCACAGGAGTTTATTCATGCGCCTTGATATTATCAAAGACCGCTTAAGCGCTTACCATTGTCAAACACCCCTTGAAGAATCACACGCCTTAAAAGAAATTTCACAAGAGATTATTTTAATGGCACTGGCACGACACGATTTTTTTAACTGCTGTGAATTTCATGGTGGCACAGCGTTACGTATCCTCTATGGGCTCCAGCATTTTTCGGAGGATTTAGACTTTGCACTGTTAATACCCGATATTCAATTTTCACTAACACCCTATTTGGATTCCATATCTGATGAACTCAGCACCTTTGGCTACGCATTTGAAATCAAGGATCGGTCCAAAGCAGACAGTATCGTAAAAAAAGCCTTTCTAAAAGATGATTCGGTTGGAAAATTGCTTGAGATTAAACAAAAAGGCGCATCGAATAAAATCATTATCAAATTAGAAATCGATTCAAATCCGCCACTTGGTGCTGACACCGAATTCAAGTATTTAGATTTCCCTTACCCCTTTGGCATTAGAGCCAAAAACTTACCAAGCTCTTTCTCTGGTAAACTACATGCATTGCTTTGCCGCCGTTACATTAAGGGACGTGATTGGTATGACTTTATATGGTATGTGTCAAAACGAATAGCACCTAATGTGTTATTACTTAAAAATGCCTTAAAGCAAAATGGCCCCTGGGAAGGCCAAAACATCATCGTCGACACCCAATGGATCATCGGTGCGTTACGCAATAAAGTTGAATCCATTAATTGGAAACAAGCCAAACAAGACATTTCAACGTTTATCAAATCAAATGAACAAGCAGCCCTTGATGTTTGGGGGGATGCATTCTTCTTAGCTCAAGTAGATAAATTAGAAAAAGCGCTAGGCTAAGGCTAATGGCAAGCCTGGCACACACCGTATATCGTCAAGCTATGATCGGTCATTTCAAACTGATTCTGGTCAGCAATTAAATGCTGACGGCGTTCAATTTCGTCGTCTACAAATTCCTGCACTGAACCACATTTAACACACACTAAATGGTCATGATGGTCACCGCGATCCAACTCAAATACGGCATGCCCACCTTCAAAATTATGACGCTTAACGATCCCTGCTGCTTCAAATTGGGTCAGCACACGATAGACCGTTGCAATCCCTACATCATCATCTTGTGCAAGCAAAATGCGGTAGACGTCCTCCGCACTTAAGTGCTTGGATTCGTTCATTTCAAGTATAGTGAGCACCTTAACACGAGGCCCTGTGACTTTTAATCCTGCGTTGCGCAATTCCTGATCTTTCAAGTGACTCTCCTGTAAAAATGAGGTATGATCCCCTTTTCCAATAGCAACCTTAACGGAGTATTCGCGATGACGCAAACTTTGAGAGTTCTTTTTCTAACCATTTTCCTCAGCGTATCGTTATCCGGGTGTGTTTATAAGATTGATGTCCAACAAGGCAACATCCTTACCAATAAAGACATTGCAAAAATTCATCGTGGCATGTCAACGACCGCTGTGAAGAAAATCTTAGGTGATCCGTTATTGCAGAACGTCTATAAAGATAACCAAATGACATATGTCTACACCATGAAACGCGGTCATCGAAAAATGACACGTCGCAATGTAACGGTGCATTTTAGCGGTAGTCGCGTCACCAGTGTGTCAACCTCATTTACTCATTAGTTCTGAACGAAAGGAACGGAGCCACCGTCGACGCGATGATTGGCTCCGGTAATCCAACGCGCGTGGTCTGAGCATAAAAAACAAACCTGTGCGGCAACATCATCAACATGACCCAGTGCGCCCTCGCCCATTATGTTTTGGCAGTAGGTTGCAGCGAACTCCTCACGTGTCACACCCATCGCTTCCGCGCCGCCATCCCAAGACGGTGTCGGTATGACTCCTGGTGCCACACTATTAACCGTAATATTAAATTGTCCCATCTCATTAGCAAGCTCTTTTGTAAGACACGAAATCGCCGCTTTCGTCGTGCAATAGTGCGCCATAATCATTCCTGGCTTTACCGCCACTTCTGAGGATAAAAAAATTAAGCGCCCCCACTGCTGCGCTTTCATCGCAGGTAACACCGCCTGGGTAAATCCAACGGCGCTCATGACATTTAATTGAAAGCCATCCATCCAATCGTCACGTGTCGATTCTTCAAAGCCAACGACACGCCCCGTACCACCCACATTGTTAACCAAGATATCAATACGTCCATACTGCTCTAAGGCAACCTGAACAATACGAGCCGGTGTATCTGCATCCATCACATCACCAACAATGGCCGTCACCTTGCCCTTACTGTGCGCTGCAATTGCTTGCTCAGCTTGCTGTAACAACTGCTGATTTGAAGAGGTAATGATAAGATGGCAGCCTTGTTGCGCCAGCATCTTGGCAATGGAAAAACCAATACCTTGACTCGCACCGGTGACCAATGCCACTTTATTTGATAGATCAATTTGCATGCTAAAACTCCTGATAGTGCACACAGCACTTAGTCCGTACGTCAATATTTGCGCTCACCACAGTAGCACATGTATTATGTAAGTCAAACTGACACTAGCCAACATAAACGAGGCAGGCATGGCCAATAAAAGCAACACACTCACACCCAACACCTACCGCATCCTCTGCGAACAAAGCACCGAGGCACCCAACACAGGGCGCTACAACTTATTTGATGGCAAAGGCACTTACCTGTGCCGCCAGTGTGGTACCGCCCTCTTTCGTTCCGACCAGAAATTTATATCTACCTGCGGTTGGCCGAGTTTTGACGATGAAATTGAAGCGCGCATTCATCGCCTGGAAGATCCTGATGGTCGACGCACAGAAATACGTTGTCAGACTTGTGATGGGCATCTTGGGCATGTTTTTCATGGCGAACACCATACCGATAAAAACCAACGCCATTGCGTTAATTCCGCATCAATTGATTTTGTGAATAGCACTGATGTGCAACACACGGAAGAAGCTATCTATGCCGGCGGCTGTTTTTGGGGCGTCGAAACCTTATTATCCGAGCACCCTGGCGTACTCTTAACCGAAGTCGGTTACAGCGGCGGACACCTCGACAACCCCAGCTATGACGTGGTATGTGGCGGCGAGAGTGGTCATTTCGAAGCGATACGCGTGGTCTATGATCCCACCATCACAACCTATGAAGAGCTCACAATGCTCTTTTTTGAAATTCATGACCCCACCCAACGTAATGGCCAAGGACCTGATATTGGTTTACGGTACCAAAGTGCTATTTTTTATTATGACGACGCTCAAAAACAAATGGCTGAGCAACTACGCCAACAACTACGAGACAAAGGATTGGATGTAGCCACCCAATTAATTCCAGCGACCGTCTTTTGGCCTGCTGAAGAATACCATCAAAACTACTATCAAAAAAATGGTAACACGCCCTAC
>NVSS01000034.1 GCA_002732805.1 Coxiella sp. (in: g-proteobacteria) | reverse complement strand
ATATATTTGTTAATTTTATCTAACATAAATTAATGCTGAATTTTATAATTTAAACTCAAGAAAACCTTTGCGTCTTTGCGTCTTTGCGTGTGAGGTATGAGCGACGCGTGGTATTGGCGAGACGGCGTTAGCCGCAGTACTTTTAATAAAGGTGTTCTTGCAGTAACAAACAGCTATTGCAAGAACGGTGTGGCTTGTTAGGCTTGTTTCGTTTTTGTATCGTTGTATGAAATGTTCATATGATACGTATATTGGCCGTCTTTTGTAATCGGGCTAATGGTTAAGTGACTGCATTGTGGTGGTGTATGATCAGCGTAATCTAAGGCGTTCACTAAGGCGCCATCGATATAGGTGAATTTACATACTTGACCTGTGCTCGGCAATGTCAGTATCATTGACGGAAAACCATTGCTCCAATAGTTACTGGAAATGTGCACCATGTAGTTTGAATTTCCTGGATTGATCGTGCTGCTATCGCCCGTAATATTAACGCGATTGGTATCGTCATTTGTATAGGCAACAGACGCACCACCCGCAGGGAAATTGCTGATGTTTACTTGCATATTATCATTAAACGGTGCAACTTGAGTTCCCGTTGCAAATGAAGTGGCGCTGATTAAGATGGCCGCACAACCTAAGGCTGATAGTGTGATGATGTTTAGTTTTTTCATTTAAAGCTCCTGATGAGTGCTCATTAGCGAAGATTCATCATAAGGATTTTGAGACAATTATTCGTAGTAGCAAAAAGACAATATTGTTGTATAATTACGCCAATGTGCGTAATGACCAGCGACGCCCGTTTAAAGCGTGGTCCCTGGGTACGAGAGGTTATAATGTTAGAGTTTCGAAATTTAGTCCTACAACGCGGTAAAAAAGTGTTGTTGAAAGGTGCCAATGCGCGCATTGAGCATGGCTATCGCGTTGGGTTTGTGGGGCGTAATGGTGCTGGAAAAACATCCCTTATGCAGGTGATTACAGGTCAGGCACAAGAAGATGACGGAAACGTACAGTGTGACGTAAAGCCGGATCGTATGGCCTACCTTGAGCAGTCCTTACCCGATGCGAGGCTATCGGCTTTGGAATTTGTGAAATCAGGTGATCGTGAGTGGCGTATCGTGCAGGATCGTTTGGATCAAGCCGAAGCTGCGCATGATGGCGTTGCCATCGCAAACTGCCATACCCAATTACAAGATATTGATGGTTATACCATCGATACGCGTGCCGCGATCATCATGCATGGCTTAGGCTTCGCCGATGCCGATTTTACCAAGGATATCGGTTCCTTCTCTGGGGGTTGGCAAATGCGCTTACAGCTCGCTAAGGTGCTGCTATCGCGTGCGGATTTGTTATTGCTGGATGAGCCGACGAATCACTTGGATCTTGAGGCCATTGCCTGGTTTGAAAAATGGATGCTGTCACAAAACGCGAGTATCATTTTAATTTCGCATGACCGTGATTTCTTGGATAATGTGTGCACGCATACCTTGCATTTGGCGCAACAAAAATTAAAACTCTACCAAGGAAATTACACCGCGTTTATTAAGCAATTTGAATTGCAGCTTGAAATTGAAGCGAAGCAACGCGAGGGTATTGAGCGGCAGCGTGCTCACATGCAAAAATTTGTGGACCGCTTTCGTTATAAGGCGACTAAAGCGCGCCAAGCGCAAAGTCGGATGAAGGCCATTGAAAAACTAACCATGGCACCCGGCGTACAGCGTGACAGCCCCTTTCATTTTTCCTTTCGTGAGTGTGATGTGCTGTCCAGTCCTATTTTAAAGATTGAAGGTGATGCAGGTTATCCAGAGCATCCGGTATTAAGCGCTATCGATTTGAGTTTTACCGCAGACGATCGCATTGCCTTGCTGGGTGTTAATGGTGCCGGTAAAAGTACGTTGATTAAAACGTTGGCCCGTGACTTGGCGCTGTTAAAGGGTGACATAACCGCACATGCCAAACTTAAAATAGGGCATTATTCGCAGCAACAGGTAAAGTCCTTGGATTTTGACAGCACGCCACTCGCCCATATGCTGAAACACAATAAAGGTATCGCGGAGTCTGAGGCACGGCGCTTTTTAGGTGGTTTTAATATTACGGGTGATCGTGTCTTTGATAAAGTACGTTCTTTCTCAGGTGGGGAGAAGGCACGCTTAGCATTGGCCTTATTAATCTATAAAGCACCAAACGTATTGCTACTAGACGAACCGACGAATCACCTCGATATTCAAATGCGCGAAGCGTTGATTTTAGCGTTACAATCCTACCAAGGTGCTGTGATTATCGTATCGCATGACCGTTATTTTGTGAATTCAGTTGTGGATAGTTTATTGTTGGTCTCCGGTGGTGGTGTGACGCAGTTCAAAGGGAATTTAGACGATTATCAACGGCAAGTGCTTGATCAGCCAACACCGTCGACAGTGGTAACCAAAAAGCCAGCTAAAACCAACGTTAAAAAAGCGGCAGCGGCGAATCCACAACAACTAAAAAAACTCGAGCAAGAAATTGATAAGTTAACCTCAAAAGAGCAAGCACTAAAGCAGCAGCTCGCAGAGGCTGATTTATACCAGGCAGATAGCAAGGAACAGTTAAAGGCGGTGCAGCAGGATTTTGAGCGCACGACCCAAGCACTACACCAGGCGGAAGAGCGGTGGTTGCTGTTAAGTGATTCAACTTGACGAGAATAGCGATTCCTTGCATAATTCGTTTCTTTTGTGATCATGCCTGCACTCCCCGGGATGATGACCAACCGCTGGGGGCATATATTGCAACAATCAATCCTATCACTGCGTAATTTGAGTAAGAGCTTCGATGGCGAGTCTGTATTGCAACCAATTGATTTGGAAGTTAAAAATGGTGAATTTTTAACGCTACTAGGTCCTTCAGGCTGCGGTAAAACGACATTGCTACGGTTATTAGCCGGGTTCGAAACACCTGATCAAGGTGATGTGTACATTAATGGCGAGTGTGTCAATAAGGTTGCACCCGAGCAGCGTAACGTGAATATGGTCTTTCAGAGCTATGCGTTGTTTCCCCATATGACGGTATTTGATAATGTTGCGTTTGGGCTTAAATGCCAAAAAGTGCCGGCCGCTGAGATTAAAAGGCGTGTCACGGATACATTAAAGATGGTACGTATGCTGGATCTCGCGACACGTAAACCCGATCAATTGAGTGGTGGTCAGCAACAGCGGGTAGCCATTGCACGCGCCGTGATAAATGAACCGTTGGTGTTACTACTGGATGAGCCGTTATCGGCATTGGATTATCACTTACGCTACAATATGCAGCTTGAATTAAAAGCATTACAACGACGTTTAGGTATTACGTTTGTGTTGGTGACACACGACCAAGATGAAGCGCTGTCGTTATCCGATCGTGTGGTGGTGATGAATCACGGTTGTATTGAACAGATTGGAACGCCACGCGATATTTATGAAGAGCCGGTCAATTTATTTGTTGCTCAATTTATTGGGCGCGCCAATATTTTAGAAAAAACAGTATTAAATGTCACGGACACAATGATTGAAGTTGAGGTGGCTGGCAACCATGTGCAGTTCATGAATAGTAATCAGTATGTGGTGGGTGACCGCGTCAACATTGTGATTCGCCCTGAAGATCTCACGGTGTGGGATACGCATGAAATCGAAAATAAAGACCGCTCGCGTTATTTAGCAGGCACCGTGTCGGAAGTGATTTATAAAGGTAGTACGGTTGAGTTGATTGTGACATTAACCGATGGCCAGCGTCTCTCAGCAACTGAGTTTTTCGATGATAATGATGATGAATTAGCCTATGAGTTAGGTGAATCCGTCTTTATTGAGTGGCAAGCAGGGTGGGAAGTCGTGTTGCCTGCCGTACAAGGGGCGGACTAATGCGCAAACTCGGTATGGCCGCGGTATTTTTATGGTTTGCATGTTTTGCCTTGTTGCCTGTCCTGTTACTGTTTGTGATTAGTTTTACGACGGCAGGTACACAACACCTTATCCTGTGGCAGTTTACGTTTAAAAATTACGAAGCACTCTATAACAGTATATTTCTGCGCATCTTTTTACATTCCTTTGAATTTGCTATCGCGTGCACACTGTTGACATTGGTACTCGCTTATCCTGCCGCTTATGTGATCTCATCTGTTTCTACGCGGTTTAAATCAACATTATTAATGTTGATGATTATTCCATTTTGGACCAGTTCTTTAATTCGCACCTACGCGATAATGGCGCTGCTAAAAACCAAAGGCGTGATTAATACCGCGCTACTAGCGATGGGTATTATCCATAAACCGCTGTTAATGCTGTACACCGATACCGCTATGTTGATTGGTTTGGCGTATAATTTATTGCCGTACATGATATTGCCGCTTTACAGTAATTTTGAAAAGCTTGACCACCGTATTTATGAGGCGGCACAGGATTTAGGTGCATCGCGTTGGCAGCTATTTTCGCGCATCACCATTCCGCTAACGATGCCGGGTATTATGATGGGTGTGCTGTTTGTTTTCTTACCGGCAATGACTATATTTTATATTCCCAATTTATTAGGAGGTGCGCGTGGCGTCTTACTGGGGAATTTAGTGAAAGAGCAGTTTGTGACAATGAATGATTGGCCCGGTGGGGCAGCGACCAGTATTATATTAACCGTATTTTTATTGATGATGCTTTCTTTCTATCGTCATCGTGTGCGTCATGGGCATTGGCAGGAGTTGGTGTAATGAAGTCACTGCGCTACAGTTACTTAACCTTTATATATGCGTTTCTGTATACGCCGATCATTGTGGTTGTTTTCTTTTCATTTAATAATTCTAATGTATCGTTGTTATGGCATGGCTTTACCTGGCACTGGTACCGTGTGTTGTTTCATGACGCGGACCTGGGTGCCGTTGCGTTGCATTCATTTTGGTTAGGTATTATCGCAGCCACCGTCGCTACGGGCATGGGATTGATTGCATCCGTCGCACTTTTTCGCTACCGTTTTTTTGGAAAACAAGCATTTCAATTGCTCATTTTTGTGATGATCGTCTTGCCCGACTTAGTCATTGGTGTGGCACTGTTGATTTTGATGAGTACCGTGCATTTTCCATTAGGTTTTTGGAGTTTATTGGTCGCTCATATTACGTTTTGTTTGCCTTTTACAACCGTCATTATCGGTAATCAGCTGCGGCAGTTAAATAAGCACACGCTGGAGGCAGGGCGTGATTTAGGAGCCAGTCAATGGCAATTATACCGTGATGTCATTATACCGTTGGTGATGCCCGGCTTAGTGGCCAGTTGGTTGTTAAGTTTTACGATGTCTATTGATGATGTGATTATTAGTTATTTTGTTTCTGGTCCGAGTTATGAAATTTTACCACTGCGTATTTATTCGATGGTTAAAATGGGGGTGAGTCCCGAAGTGAATGCACTGTGTAGTCTTTTATTAGTCATTACGTTTGCAATGACATTGCTCGCACAACGGAGGATCGTCAAATAAAAACAGTTCTAGCCAGTCTTTTGTTACTTGTCAGTACACTATCATGGGCGCATGAAGAGCCGGTGGTTAATGTATTTGCGTGGACCAATTATTTCCCGAAAGCCGTGATACATCAGTTTGAAGCAGAAACGGGCATTAAAGTGAACCTATCGGAATATGATAGCAATGAAGACCTTTATGCCAAATTAAAAGCAGATCCACACAGTGGCTATGATGTAATTATTCCGAGCAGTTATTATGTGCAACGCATGCGCCTTGAAGGGATGCTACATCGGCTTGATAAAGCAGCCTTAACAAACGCCCATTTTTTAGACCCTGCGTTGCTCAATAAAGCATTCGATCCTCATAATAAATACAGTCTGCCTTATCTGTGGGGTACAACCGGTATTGTCGTGGACAAGCGCTATTGGAACCCTAAAACAATACAACGCTGGAGTGATTTATGGCAAAAGCGCTTTGCGAATCAGTTGTTGCTGTATGATGATCAGCGTGAGGTGTTTGCGATAGGGTTATTGGTATTGGGGCATTCCATTAATACCTCCAACCCACGCTATATCAAGCAGGCATACCTTAAATTACAAAAAATCATGCCTAATGTCAGATTGTTTAGCAGCGATGCGCCTATCAGTGCGTATGCAGATACGGACGTGAGCGTAGGGATGGCTGAAAGTGGGGATTTTGTACTGGCACGCCGGGCCAATCCTTATCTCGTGTATATTTATCCGAAAGATGGCTTTGCTGTTTGGGAGGATTGCTTTGCTGTACCTAAATACGCCCCGCACGTTGCGAATGCGATGCGCTTTATTAATTTCACCATGCGCCCTAAGGTGGGTGTGGAAATAGCAGTGATACAGGGGTATTCATCCCCTAATTTGAAAACGCGACAGTTATCGCCTAAAAAAGACCGTGATGATCCTGCGATGTATCCGAGTAAGAAAACATTGGAACGCGGGCATATGGAAGGTTACGTGAAATCAGCACGCGGTCTTTATTTGCACTATTGGCAGCTGCTAAAGCTTTCGTAATATATGTCATGTTTTTATCATCTTTGTTTGCTATAGTGCCATTCCTAATTATTGTCACTGGGGGGAATTAACCAGGAGACGAAGCATGGCATCTGATCACAAAGAAAACCTACAGCCAATTCCACTAACCAAATTAGTTTTGTATGGGGCAGCTTTTATCCCAGGACTGGCGTGTCAGCCGTATATGGGCACCCAAGATGCTCCCACAGGCCCTGGTTACCTTAAAACTGCTATGTTGGCGCTGCTACTTTCTCATGTTGGTATGATAGAGGATAGTCCTAAAAATGACGTTAGAGGCGCTGTCAGTATTGTTGTTGCAGGCTTTACGTCGGGGCTATTTTTCCGCAGCACCTCTGAGATGCTTGAAGCGGTACAGCATCTATTGGCACTCTAAAGTCATAGAGCGCGAGCAGCGGTGAATGTTGACCTCAACATGAAAAAATCATCTTTTCATTGACCTAATAGTTAACAATATTGAACATGCTTGGAATGAGCCGAATGGGTCTGTGCAATATTTAAGCATAAGGTATGATAGAATATCCTTTACTTGTTGAATGTAATGAAAATTTAATAAATTAGATCTATAAATGTTTTCAACTTTGATGTATTCTTTTGTAATCATATTAAGAAATCTTTGACGATTATTAAGTATGGTAAAGGCCATAGGTTAAACGGATTTGACTGTAGGAGGAATGATAGATGGATTTTGAAGTAATGGAAGACACGGCCTTTGAAGCTGATTCAAAGCAGGAAAAGCAAAAGAAGTATCAAGCACGCCGACGGATAGAAGATTGGGCGGAGTTTAGAAAGATGCGCGATGACTTGGGGTGGATGGATGACTTTGATACGGAATTTGGCGAAGTCTATTAGTTTGCTCGGGTAGTTGGACAGGTTATTGGGCGTAGTTAATTTCTAGCGGTCTGCCTGCTCTCATTTAATTGCTCTTTTAATGGTCATTACTTGGTTTTGATGCTATTTTATATTGCCCAAAAAGTATGAATCCACTACTATTGGACCTTTATTTTTATAGAGGTTCTGATCATGCTGTATCTTGAAGGTGAGTCGGCTTTTACATCCTTCCGTCTGGATATGATATTACGTCAAACAGGGCTGGATGCGAATGCACTGTCTGGCGTTGACGCACGGTACGTTTTTATTGTCGATACAGCCACTGAGCTTGATCAAGCAACACAGGTACGACTTGCCGGCTTATTGCGCAATAGTCAAGTCTCAGAGTTTCCAAGTGGTAACGACTCGCTTATATTTTGGGTGGTGCCACGTTTTGGTACGATTTCCCCTTGGTCGTCGAAAGCAACAGACATTGTGCACCATTGTGGGTTTGATCAGGTAGCACGTGTTGAGCGCGGTATTTTATTCCGCTTTCCTGGTTTAAAGCGTGGTAGCTATAATGAAGCGGTGTTGCGTCGTGTTTTAGCGGCGTGTCATGATCCACTGATCGAATCGATCACGCCAGTCGGTCAGGACTTAAAAGCACTCTTTGTGCACGGTACCCCTAAGCCACTTCAAACGGTCGCGGTGATGGAAGAGGGATTGACAGCATTAGAGGCCGCGAATGAGTCGATGGGCTTGTCATTATCGCCAGTAGAGCTCGAGTATTTACTGACGCTTTACAAAGACCTCGAACGTAATCCAACCGATATTGAGCTCATGATGTTTGCTCAGGTGAATTCTGAGCATTGCCGTCATAAAATTTTTAATGCCAAATGGTGGATTGATGGTAAAGAGAAAAAGGAATCATTGTTTGATATGATTCGCTACACCTACCAGCAAAATCCCGATCAGGCGATTGTGGCTTACAGTGATAATGCGGCCGTACTGCATGGTAACAATGCGGCGTCACGTTTGTTTATCGATCAACGCAATTTTGTGTACAGTAACAAACATGAATTTACGGCGATCGTACTTAAAGTGGAAACGCATAATCACCCCACCGCGATTTCGCCATTTCCCGGTGCTGCAACCGGCAGTGGTGGTGAGATCCGTGATGAGGCGGCCACGGGACGTGGTGCCTTTTCAAAAGCGGGGTTGTGTGGCTTTTCCGTATCGCATTTAAATATTCCAGGCTTCGAACAACCGTGGGAACTTAACACCGGTAAGCCGCGTAACATGGCCTCTGCGCTCGATATTATGACCCAAGGCCCCATCGGCGCTGCGTCCTTTAACAATGAATTTGGTCGCCCGAATGTTTGTGGTTATTTCCGTAGCTTTGAGATGAACATTAAAGGCTACTACGGCCAAGAAGTACGTGGTTATCACAAGCCCATTATGTTGGCGGGTGGCATTGGTAATATTCGTGAACCTTTAATCGAAAAGAAAGACATTCCCGCGGGCGCTAAATTGATTGTATTGGGTGGTCCGGGCATGGCCATTGGCCTGGGTGGGGGTTCAGCTTCCTCACGTAGCTCGAGTGAAGATAAACAGGCATTGGATTTTGCATCTGTGCAACGTGCCAACCCTGAGATGCAGCGTCGTTGTCAGGAAGTAATTAGCGCATGCCGTGAACTGGGTGACTTAAATCCTATCTTAAGTATTCATGATGTGGGTGCCGGTGGCTTATGTAATGCTATGCCTGAACTCGTGGATGTCTGTCATAAAGGGGCATCGATCGATTTACGCAACATACTCCTTGATGAACCCGATATGTCACCCCTTGAAATTTGGTGTAATGAATCACAAGAACGTTTTGTTATTGCGGTTCGCGCGGATTTGATTGATGCATTTTTGGTGGTGTGTGAACGGGAACGTTGTCCGGTGGCAGTCGTGGGTGAAGCGACTGACCTTGAGAACTTACTAGTAGAAGACACGCTTTTAAAATCGCATCCCGTGCATTTACCGATGGCGGCGTTATTTGAGAAAATGCCACAAATGGTATGCGAATCAGAACACGCTGAAACAATACACCAACCGTTTGATCCCTTAAAAATTGAATTGAGCGACGCCATTAAGCGGGTATTGCAGTTTCCTTGTGTTGCCAGTAAACAATTTTTGATTACGATCGGTGATCGTTCTGTGGGCGGTTTTATTTCACGTGATCAAATGGTCGGACCTTGGCAGATTCCCGTGTCGGATGTGGCCGTCACCACCACCGGCTATGACAGTCACACCGGTGAGGCGATGGCCATTGGCGAACGTGCCCCAATTGCGTTATTACACCCGGCAGCATCAGCACGTATGGCAGTAGCCGAAGCAATTACCAATATTGCTGCCGCACCGATTGATTCTTTATCCGATTTGGCGTTGTCCGCCAATTGGATGTCAGCGGCCAGTGAGATGGGTGAAGGTGCTGCGTTGTATGATGCGGTGCAAGCGATTGGTAAAGGCTTATGTCCGGACTTAAATATTAGTATTCCTGTGGGCAAAGATTCAATGTCGATGCAAGCAACGTGGACGCAAGACGGCGATGAACGTAAAGTAACGTCACCGTTGTCTGTTATTATCACGGCAGCGGCGCCCGTGACTGATGTGCGTCGTGTATTGACGCCCGAACTACGTACCGATTTAAATGATTCACGTTTACTCTTAATTGATTTGGGTAGCGGTTGCAATGCATTGGGTGGTTCGGCATTAGCGCAAGTGTATTCGAAGCTCGGTGGCCAACCACCTGATGTCGATAACAGTAATGACTTGCGCAATTTCTTTAATTTGATTCAAACACTGAATAAAAATAAGTTGATTCATGCCTATCATGATCGCTCAGACGGTGGTTTGCTTGCGACTATTTGTGAAATGATGTTTGCGGGACATTGTGGAGTTACCTTAGATTTATCGCCGTTGAAGGGCGATCCCATTTCTCTTTTATTTAATGAAGAGCTGGGTGCGGTCATTCAAGTCGATGTAAAAGAACTCACACAAGTGATGCGTTTATGTGAAGTGTGTGAGCTTGAGGATAAAGTGGTTGTGATTGGTGAAATTAATGACCGTGATGAGTTATTGATTGCAAAAGACAGCCAGTCACTTTATCGCGAAAGTCGGGTTCATTTGCAGAAATTATGGTCTGAGACCAGTTACCGTATTCAGCGTCTACGTGATAATCCGGATTGTGCCGACCAAGAGTTTGAGAATATTGATGATGACGATAATCCAGGGTTATCTGCTAAGCTAACGTTTGACCCCGCTGATAATGTAGTGAAATCGTTTAAGCGTCTGCCGCGTGTGGCTATATTACGTGAACAAGGTGTGAATGGTCATATGGAAATGGCCGCCGCGTTTATGCGCGCCGGTTTTGAGCCCATTGATTTGCACATGAGTGATTTACTCGCTGGCTATACACTCGATACGTTTGACGGATTGGTGGCGTGTGGTGGATTTTCGTATGGTGATGTATTGGGGGCGGGCAATGGTTGGGCGCAAACCATTTTAATGAATGATGCATTGCGAGAAGACTTCCAACAATTTTTTGCGAACGAAAAGACATTTACGCTAGGTGTGTGTAATGGTTGTCAAATGTTATCGCATTTGAAATCTATTATTCCGGGTGCTAACGATTGGCCGACGTTTGTGCGCAATACGTCAGAACAGTTCGAAGCACGTGTGTCACTGGTTCAAGTAGAGTCTACGCCGTCTATTTTCTTAGAGGGCATGCAAGGTAGTGTATTGCCAGTTGTCACCGCACACGGTGAAGGACATGCGGTATTTGAGAGTATTAATGCCGCCTCAAAAGCAGCATCCGACAAACTGATTACGTTACGCTATGTTGATAACCAACATCAAGTAACGGATCGCTATCCCTATAATCCGAACGGTAGCCATCAAGGTATAACGGGGTTAACGTCGCAAGATGGTCGCGTGATGATTATGATGCCGCACCCTGAGCGCGTATACCGTACCGTGCAAAATTCATGGCATCCCGATGAATGGGGTGAGGATGGCCCGTGGTTACGCCTCTTTAGAAATGCACGGAAATTTTTGGGTTAGTCTGTTTAACTGGAGAAATAGCTCATATTGTAAGTTATGCTGAACAATAAAATTGACCGTAAGCGTTAATTCATAGGGCTGAAGCGTTGTTATCGTACGCGACAGTCAGGGTGTACTGCCGAGGTTCTTGACAATTTTTTGTTAATCTGTCATGTTGTTATTGATTTTTAGTTTAATTTATCTATTGCTCGGGGGGAATGTCAATGAGAAATAATGTTGTTATAAGTATGCGCCAGTTATATGACGATGTTGAGGAATTGGTAATGAAAAAGGCTAGCGTAGAACGTGATATTTTAAGTCGTGCTTTGTTAGTTTTAAACGCTGTAGAATCTGGTTTCAATCTATTTTTTGCTTTTTATTGGAGTGGCGGGCGAAGCTGTTGGGTGTTGAGACACAAGCATCTAGTCCATGAAGCGATTACGCAGAAGGATCCGTTGCTCTTGTCTATTCTCATGCATTCTGCACGTCCTGGTTTAAAGACGGCTATTGGGTACGAGGGTGAAGATTCTTCGCCACGAGACTTGATAGCGCGACTGAAAGCGAACGCTATCACGCAGCCTGTAGATACACGGCGTGATGCGCTCATAGCCGCTTTTGAAAGCCCGATACCACTAGCTCAAATCAAAGAAGAAATATTGAAGGGACAAGAAATAGCAGCGTCTACACGAGCTGGTGAAGCGGACACACTTAAATTAAAGCAGATTGCTGAGACTATTTTAAAGGAGATGTCAGTAATGACATCATGTTTTTATATGAAATATGCATTCATATACGAATTAAATAATAAACTTTCGACTGAAACTAATCCCTCTACCCAAATACAAATTGTGGCGAAAATGATGGTGCTGGCTAAAACGCCACGAGGTTTGTATAAGAAGATTTGTGCTATTAAAGAAAGTGACATGAAATTTGATTTCACTATCATTGGCGAGCAAAATGTAATGCTTTATAATACTGAAAAAGCAGAAGATAGCTATAAAACGCAGAGTGGATTGCGGCTTTTCAAATTACTTGAGAGAAACCCTGGCTTCTCTTGTTTAAATGATCGGGATGTGCAATCTTCTACGAGGAATGCACCCCCAGCTTATATATCTACTCCTGGCAGTCTTACTGGTCAGGAAGTACTACCTAAAGCGCTTGACCTTCTTAAGTATAGCCAAGCGCTCTCAGCTAAATTTTCTTAGAAGGTGATTTTCAACATGCGCTATTTAGGTAACACACCTATAAATTGGCGCATGTTGATTCTATTAGCATTGGCATAAATTTTGTGTTTTCTCATTTCTGATAAATCTATAGTGACTGGGGTCGACATTAGTTTTTTTGCTATCTTACGCAATTAATTACTCAAACACATGTTGACAGCAGCAAACCTAACCGTACAGTTCAGTAAAAAGAGTAAGCGACACTAACGCCTGATGAATGGGGTGTTGATGCCGTCATATACACTTACTTGTTAATATTACTTTAATACTAATAGGCTAAACTAGTTGCATTGTAGATCAATATCAAGAGTTTAAGTTATATAAATTAGTAAATATGGGATTGGGGGGGTACTTTTAACAACGTTACGACGTACCAATCTTTAATTAAAGTGGCTTGCGACGTAACTAAATCGCGAGTGCTTGTATGTATCAGTCTGGTAAATATTCTAAAAATGACCTAATAAAATGGCTCCAATATAGGCTATTACGTAAGTCCAATATAACCAATATGATCTTTCATGAGGATGGGCTTATCGTTTTGGAGTTAGACTCAGCTGCCGAAATCGCTGAGTTAGTGAGCCGTAATCCTGGCGCCATACAGGATGTAACAGTGGCGGCTAGTCTTGATGTGCCCGTACAATACGCTATTAGCATACCCTCATCGCTCGATGACTGTCAGACGCTATTTAATGTGGTGGGTAATCGTGGATTAAATGATATCGACCAACATATAGCATGGCTAAGCGCGCATGAAATAAAAATGGGTAGCTTGGAGACTATCGCGGTATTGCCAGACCTCCCTGAAGACGTGTGGCCCCCAACGTCAGAACCCTGGCCATCATTACCTGTACCACCAGCCCTCGCCCCTGAAAACGTGTCCGTTGAGTATGTTGCTAAGAAACTTGGAATACGTGCTAGTGATATTTTAAAAATTGCAGCATTTTCTGGCGGGGTGGTTGATGTGGTGCTTCAT
The DNA here is from genome assembly GCA_002732805.1 of Coxiella sp. (in: g-proteobacteria). Lineage (GTDB taxonomy): Bacteria > Pseudomonadota > Gammaproteobacteria > Coxiellales > Coxiellaceae. The sequence continues at coordinate 7,024 of NVSS01000034.1, read as the reverse complement.
TCTCAGGATTTAAGACAGGTACTATGCGCGTTTTATGACAGGATAGCTAAAGGAGTGGTTGGCTATACAAGCGATGGGAGCAGCGCATTTACCATTATGGATCTTGGTAGAATAGGTAGGCTACCGTACGCTAATCCCGCTTTAAGCATGCCAGCGTCGGCTCGTCTTGAAGATAAGCCATTTGGCGGGGGGCTCGCGGTGGTAGCACCGGCCATATCTGATGAAAAAAGTAAGATCGCTGAAATATTTGGGATAGATGTGCGAGAGATTAGGCAGCGGCGGTCTGGCGACGGAAGCGTATTGTTAGAGCTTTCTTCTGTTGAATTAAAACAGCAGCTTTATAAACGTTTTGGCCCTGATATGCTTGGGTGCAGAACGATGGATAACCCATGGTTGTCAATTCATAACATGGATAAACTAATGGCTCAATCAGCGTCGAAAGCGTCTTCTGGTATAGACGGCGCTGGCGTGCTCATTGAGTTCTGCGCTAAGTCGGGCGTTGATGCAGCAATGGTGTTAACTCATCAATTTGATCACGCCACCAAAAAGCTGACTATTCAATTTATAACGCCGGACATTAAGCAAGCTGTTCGTGGTTTTAACCCGAGTAAAATTACCTGCAGGCACGACGATAATCCCTGGGCACAGATTCATATGGATAAGATTAAGGAGCTCAAGCTGATGCCAACACTAGACCAAAGCCGTGCTAATGCAATGGCTAAAACAATCAGACATCACTACCCGGGTGCAACTGAGATAATGCCTTATGTCGCTAAGACTGTTCCTGTGCCAAAGGCCAGTGGTTTTGCAGCACTGTTTCAAGCAGCAAAGCAGCAATTGATACTGGCAGTTTGTTTTAGGTTTGAAGGTGGTCTTTTTACTCGAACAGATGCCGATTTAGCCGCGTTAAAGCAGTCTGAAGTGACCGCCTCATATCAACAACGTTCAGGTGGTGCATGAATGGATTAAGAAAGATTATCTTCGCGTGTTATCTCATGATACAAGATAATTTTTTAAATTAGCCAATGCATATAAAGGAATATTAAGTAATGCACCATCACGTTTAAAGTTAAGCAATGAGGTGCGTAATACGAGGCTGGGTTTATATTTATCTGTATATAGCGTTAAGCTTTTACTTTTGATATTGGTTCCTGATTTCACTTCTAGTGGTAGGTATTGTAAGTTATGCTGAACAATGAAATCAACCTCGGCCCGATTTTCGTTAAACCAGTAATAGAGTTTATCAATGCCTTGTGCTATGAGTTCTTGTGCAACATAATTTTCAGTCAATGCACCTTTAAATTCGATGAATAGTTGATCGCCTTGCAAAACGGATTCAATTGGCAACTGACTTTGACAGCCCAGTAATCCTATATCTAGCATGTAAATTTTAAAAGCATTATGCTCAATATAACCATCTAAGGGTGTCTTAATCGTTGCTGTTCTACACGATAGGTAAACCATACCCGCACTTTCTAGCCATTGCAACGATGCTTCGTATTCACGAGATCGTGCATTACCGCTGATGGTAGAAAATTTAAATTTTTTATTTTCTTTTGCTAATTGGGAGGGGATAGCATTCCACACAGAAATTATTTTCATGACGTCGGTGGGCTCAGCATGCTTCACGAAATCAGACACGTACCCCTCTAATATGTTTTTTTGCACTTTACGCACACTATTAAAATCATTATCACGTACATAGTTAAGTACCGCTTCAGGCATGCCACCAACAATAAAATATTGCTTTAGATAATCAATTAATTGCTCATGTAAGGGTGTGCTTATCGCATTAGTCGGAATGTGTTCATTTAGAAACTCACGCAACATGTCCTGATTCAGCGCTGTTAAAAATTCTAAAAAACTCAACGGTTTTAATTCCAAAAAATCAACTTTGCCCACTGGAAAACTATGTGGTGATGTTAGCTTTACGCCTAATAAGGAACCGGCTGCAATTAAAGGGATGTCGGGTGCCATTTCTTGAAAATATTTAAGGCTATTTAATGCGAGCGGGCATTCTTGGATTTCATCAAAAATAAGCAATGTATCAGTATCTATTTTCGTACCTGCACGTGCTGACAGTTCACGCAACAGTCGCTCAGGCTTTAGGTCATCTTTGAAAAAATCATTTAGTTTAGGTTCGAGATCGAAATTTAGATAGACATGTTTCTGATATTCTTGTTTTGCAAATTGCTGCAACAGGTAGGTTTTCCCGACCTGGCGAGCCCCTTTTAAAATCAGTGGCTTACGGTATGGGTCATCCTTCCAGTTGATTAAATTTTGGTATAAATCACGCTTCATAGCACCATAATAGCAAAAAACGTGATAAATTACACGAAATTATCATAAATAACGTGATGTAATCACGTTTTTATTTGATATTATATCGTATGGTCTGCCAGTGTCCGCTAATTAGCCGTTAAGCCAGATATGGGTTGCAAGGGTAGAGAGCTCAGGAGCTATTGTGCTTGGGGGCACGCTAAAGATTGAGGGTAATGCGTGATATATTTTGCTGCAACTTTTTTTGATGCTTTTTGTGGCAGGCAGTGCTTGCCCGTTTTCAAATTTTCGGTTTGCATACACACGATAAAGTGTTGTTCCAGCACAAATCAGGCCTGACAGTATCAGTAGCGCGTGCGGCGCTATACCCGCTGATGCAACGGTAGCGGCAACACCAAGGACCGCAATGGCCGCCATTGCAAAAAAAGAATATTTCCACACACGTGCTGCTTCTTCATGTGTTTTAACCTGATCTTTTTTGGCCGTAATGTAGTCGTTGTAGTTATTCTTTTTTTCCTTTAGGTTTGCAGACATTTCAGGGTCGTTGTCGTACTCACTTAGCTGTTGATTGATCTCACCAATGCTGTCTTCCGCTAGCCGAATCAATTTATTGGCGCGATCTATTTCAGTGCATTCGTAAGTCCATTTTGCTAGCATGGTTAATGCGGTTCCTACTGAAACAAAGATTGAAGCGCCGGGTGCTGCTAACAAGCCTGTAAGTATAGGCGTGAAGGTGTCGATGACATACAGTGTCATGCCGGACATCAATACAGCCGCAAGTGTTGCATTTGCTATCGCATGAAGTATATCTTTTTGGTGTTGTTGTTTTGTTGCGAGTAGAGAGCAGGCACCAACGTCATAGTAGTTACAAATAACACTAATGAGTGTTGAGATAACCCGAATTGATTCAGATAGGGGGTGTCCTAAGGCGGCTGTAATGGTGTTGGCAATGACGATGACCAAGGAGGCTATTGAGCTAGCAATATCAGCGATATCCATAACGGATTCAGCATGTTCAGATACTCTTGCTAAGAGCGTTTGTTGTACTGCTTTCTTGGTTAGAACGTTGTTTACGTCAGCCTGTAATTGAGCTAGGAGTATAGGATCAATGATTGCTGGAGGTATTTTTGCGGGCGTCACAATTTTTTTTGAGGGTATCTCTGTGGACGCCTTCTCTATGCCCCGACTGACGTGTGGAGCCAAAGCTTCAGGTATGGAAGGCGACATGAGCTAGACGCCCAACATTATATATGTGATCAGTACGCTTAATATATGCACAAATAAATCCCCACCCCAATAATTATATAAGGTATTGTACCTTAATTTATTTAAACCGCAACAAATATGATCTGTTTTTGGTTATAAAGGATGTGTTCCTAAGCGTGAGTAATCTGTATGTAAATTACTCAAAAGTCTAGCGACGAAAACAACCGTGCCGTAAAAAATAGAGTACTTGTTCAATCACGTCAGGATTTTTTGGGAAATGAGGGTGTGCGACATTGACAAGGGTGTGGTCTTTCATGCCGCTCAATTTTGTGCTTTCAACGGTTACTTTTCCGTCATTTTCACCCTTTAGTAGGGTCCATGAAAACCAGGGTTCTATCGATTTATTGCCGGCAATAATGCCACATTCAAAGGGGACATCATCAGGTAGCTGATGATGGATGCCTTGATCGTCGGTGGCGAGCTGTAACGCAGCAGGCCCCCAAAATTTAGCAAACCAGTTAAAGCGGCATAAAAAGTTGATAACAGGTGTGCCGTGGTTGGGTGGAGCTAACATGACGACACGATGAATGCGTGGCAATAAGTTATGTGCATGCATGTAGCGCACAACAATGCTGCCGAGGGAATGTGTGACAAAATTAAATGTGTGTTCTGGAAATTTTTTATTGATACGTTCAGCAATCGTTTTTGCAAGGGTTGCGATATCATGTTGCGTCGAAGGATAACTTAAATTATAAACATTGATCTGTTCAGCGATGAGTGCTTTTTCAATGGGGTTCATAATGTTACGACTGCGCCCCAAGCCGTGTAATAAAATCGTTATACTTGTATCCATGTGCTGATCATTCCCTGTCGAGTCCTTTAAAGCGTTTGTGCATCCACATCCAGTGGCCGGGGTGTTCGCGAATTTGTGCCTCTAGCAAGCTAAAGCATTGTTGTGAAATATAGCCCTCTTCTGTATTTTTGGGGTCTTCGGTAATCACCACCGGTGATGCGCGATAATAACCACGCTTTATACGTTCTATTTTACTATAAAGCACGACCATGCCAAAGGTTTTTGCGATCATTTCGGGTCCAGCAAAGCAGGTGATCTGACGATTAAAAAGCGTCACGGTGCGTTGCTCTTGATCTGAGGAGGGGCGTTGATCGGCAATCACGGCATAAAATGAAGGTGTGCGGCGATTTCTGATGAGCGTGCGTGCCACTTGCTCTTTATAGATAAGTTCAGCGCCACAGGCGGCACGACGTTGGCGAATCAGCTCATCGGCGCCACGGTTATGTAGGCGTTTATAGATAAAGAAGGCTTTGTGTTTTAAGTTAAGCTGGATGGATGTACCCCATTCCCAATTATTGAAATGTGCCATAAAGGCAACGACGCTTTTCTTTTCTTCAAAATAATGATCGATGCCGCCGGGTGGGGTGAGGTAGCGTTTGGCAAGTTGCTGCGGGGTCATGCTAAAACCTTTAACGGATTCGAGTATGACATCACAAAAATTGCGGTAGGATTTTTTCTCAATGAGGATACGTTCAGCCAGTGGCTTGTCGGGGAATGCAAACTGTATATTGTTACGTACGACCTTGCGGCGAATGCGTAACACATAATACAACAGATAGTAGAGGCCATCGGATAATCGATAGAGTAGCCAAAAGGGAATGATCTTAAAAAGACCAAGCCCACAGCGGAGAAAGAATTTTGTTAATTTATTGCGCATAATGGAGGCAATTATCCCTTATTTTGAGCAGCATTTCCAGTTTATTTGAGGCATTGCGGCTAACGCCGTCTCGTCAATACCACGCGTGGCTCATACCTCAAACGCAAAGCCGCTAAGGCGCGAACGGCGCAAAGGGTTTTTATCGTGTTTCAAGTAAATACTTAGATTAGATTAAGTGTGATAAAAACCCTTTGCGCCCTTTGCGCCCTTTGCGCCCTTTGCGCCTTAGCGGCTTTGCGTTTGAGGTATGAGCCACGCGTGGTATTGACGAGACGGCGTTAGCCGCAGTGCCTCAAATAAACTAGAAATTCCTCAAAGACACGAGGTTTCACCACCACTGAAATTTGCTATTTATAGGGCATGATTTTTCAAGTGCTCATTTGTATGATGATCGGGATTGCCTGTGCTGCACTGAGGTGTTCAGTATATGGCGTATGGTTATTACCAGTACTTGGGCTGTGTCGTGGTTCAATGACGCTGGTATTGTGTGGTTTGCTCGTGGTGACCGGCTATTATTATTTTGATTATCGCTATGAATCGTTAACCTCATGGTCGTTACCCACGCGTTTGATTAAAAAATCAGTCATTATCGATGGCGTGGTGGCCAGCATCCCGAAAGAGCAAGCCCATGCACAGCAATTTTTATTTGAAGGAACCCTTGCACGGCAGCGGATGGCGCCTCAGCTGATACGCTTATCGTGGTACCAGCCTCATCCTCATGTGACCGTGGGGGAGCATTGGAAATTGACCGTGAGTTTACGACCGCCCTCAGGATTGCATAATCCCGGTGGGTTTGATTACCGGCGTTGGTTAATCCTACATGGTGTACGTGCTGTCGGCTATGTAAAGTCACATCAGCCCTATCAATTACTGCAAAAACCACAGCACAGCTCAATAACACGTTGGCGTGAGTCACTTCAGGAAATGATTCATCAGGCGATTCCAACGATTCAAGTAGCGGGATTGATCGCAGCGATTACCGTTGGATCACATAATTTGATACAACCCGAACAATGGCGTGTGTTTCAACGCACCGGCACCAATCATTTAATGGCAATTTCTGGGTTGCACATTGGTTTTGTTGCTGGTTTTGGATTTTTGTTGATGGGTCTTTTATGGCGACGTTCAACACGCCTTTTATTGTGGCGCCCCGTTCAATATGCACAAGCAGTAGCCGCCATTATCGCCGCCATTTGTTATGGATTAATGGCTGGATTTTCATTGCCAACGCAACGTGCCGTCATTATGGTCGTCATCATTATGGCGACGGTATTATTTAAACAAGCTGTGTTTTTATGGCAACGTATTGTCTTTGCATTTTGTGTTGTGTTGCTCTTGGACCCGTTTGCACTCTTCTCAGCTAGCTTGTGGTTAAGTTTTGGGTCCGTAACCTTTATCGTGTATGTGTGTAGCGGGCGCTATCAGTCTTATCGAAAATCAATACAGTGGGCACGCTTACAATTGGCTTTATTGGTAGGGTTAGCGCCATTAACGGTATATTATTTTGGTCAGGTAGCGTTAGTTGGGTTGTTGGCGAATGCAGTGGCAGTGCCGTGGGTGGGATTTATCATTATACCGTTGTGTTTGTTAGCGGCACTGGCTGCGTTTGTATCCTCACATGCTGCTATTTTTTTATTTAAGGGCGCTGGCTTTGCAATCACACCGTTGTGGCATTATTTACAATGGCTATCGCAACAGCAATGGGCCGTTTGGCAACACGCTATTCCACAGGTATGGATTTTAATAATGGCGGTGCTGGGTGCCTTTGTCGTGTTACTGCCGCGCGGTGTTCCAGGTCGTTGGCTAGG
>NVSS01000033.1 GCA_002732805.1 Coxiella sp. (in: g-proteobacteria) | reverse complement strand
CCCCCAAGAGCATCAATTGTAACGATTCATTAGCATAAAACCAATAAAAACGGTATCCTATGTGCCTTATAAACGCCCAACCCACGACTAAAGAGGTAACTCATGCTACGACACGAACGATCGGCTGTATTCTCACTCTCCTTTATTATGGCATTTCGTATGCTTGGTCTGTTCATGATCCTGCCCATCTTCTCGGCCTACGCGCACAAAATACCAGGTGCCACGAGCCTACTCATCGGTGTCGCCCTTGGTGTCTATGGCTTAACACAAGCTTGCTTGCAGCTGCCGTTTGGTATGCTCTCCGACAAAATCGGCCGCAAACCAATCATCGTCCTAGGGTTACTCTTGTTTATAGCCGGTAGTATCGTCGCCGCGCTCTCTCACACCATTACGGGCATCATCATTGGTCGTGCTATCCAAGGTGCTGGCGCCATCGGCAGTACGTGTATCGCCATGGTCGCTGATCTCACCCGCGACGAACACCGCAGTAAAGCCATGGCCATTATCGGCCTCACGATTGGTATGGCATTCACATTTGCACTAGTGATTGGCCCTATCCTCAACTCATGGGTGCAATTAAACGGTATCTTCTGGGCAACGGCAATCTTTGGCGGTATCAGCTTAGTACTCTTATTTACATCCGTACCCACACCACCAACGCTGACAATCCATGACGACACAGAAACGATTCCCAAACGCCTAAAAGGCATGCTCTGTAATGGCGAACTCTTGCGCCTTGATATCGGTGTTGCCTGTTCGCATGCCATCTTAATGGCGACCTTTATCGCGATACCTATTATATTAACCCATAAATTAGGTATCACAGAGTGGGGGCAAATCGTACTTTACTTACTGGTATTAGTTTTATCGTTCATTTGCATGGTGCCCTTTATCATCATTGCTGAGAAAAAACGTAAGATGAAAAGCATCTTTAGTGGTGCCGTATTGATGATGGCACTCACCCAATTACTCTTATTATTCTTCCACCACTCCGTTGCCGTTATTGGCGTGATTTTATTCTTATTTTTTACCGCATTTACGTTACTCGAAGCGTCGCTTCCCTCACTTGTTTCTAAAATTGCGCCGATTCGCAGTAAAGGTACCGCAACAGGCATTTATTCAACGTCGCAGTTTTTCGGTATTTTTGTTGGCGGTGTATTAGGTGGCTGGCTCTATGGACATTTCCAAGTAACCGGCATTTTCGCCTTCGGCACCATCGTCGGATTTATCTGGTTTTGTGCGGCAATTACCATGAAACACCCCCCTTACTTATCAACACTTATTTTCCCACTGACCCCAGACATCTTAGAGAACAGCCGGGAATACACTGATAAACTACGTAAAATAAAGGGTGTTGGCGAAGTCGCGTTTATGGTCGATGACAACTTGATCTATATTAAAGCAGACAAGCAAATAATTACAGAAAACGAATTGCGTAATCTTTTGCAACAAGGTACCCTACACGATGATGGCATGTAATTTAATATAAGGTTAAGAAAAGTGTCGCTATGTACGTATCGAACGCTTACTATCTCCCCCCAGGATCATGCCCAATAAAGGAAGCTTAGGAGTAAAAACAATGGCAAGAGGCGTAAATAAAGCCCTATTAATTGGCAATCTTGGGAGTGATCCTGAAGTCCGTTATACACCTAACGGAAACGCTATCGCAAATGTTGTCTTGGCAACAAGTTCCGCATGGCGTGATAAACAAACTGGCGAACTCAATGAACGCACTGAATGGCACCGCATCGTATTCTTTAATCGTTTAGCTGAAATCGTTAATGAATACCTACGCAAAGGTTCTAAAATTTATATCGAAGGTAGTTTGCGCACACGTAAGTGGCAGGATAAAAACGGCATCGACCGTTATACAACTGAAATTATCGCTAACGAAATGCAAATCCTCGACAACCGTAACAGTGGTAATGGACCCAGCCCGCAACAAGCGAGCAAACCCGCCACATCATCGACAGAAGCTGACGCAAAAACCACAAAAGCAACTGAAACTTTTGATGATGACATCCCATTCTAATGACCTTTTATCCCGCGACGTGCTCGCGGGATGCCTAATCCCCTAGGGCTATCTCACATGACACTATCACAACAACTTAAAAATAAAAATATCATCATTGCACCCGGCGTCTTTGATGGCTTATCCGCACGCCTCGTCGAACAGGCCGGCTTCGCTGCCATTTATGCCAGCGGCGGTGCGATCTCACGCAGTTGCGGCTTCCCTGATATTGGCTTAGTAAGCTTTAGTGAAGTGTTACAACGACTGCAACACATTGTTGAAGTCACAAAAACGCCCGTCATCGCAGATGCTGACACCGGTTTCGGTAATGAAGTAAATGTAAAGCGCACCATTAAAGAGTATATACGTATTGGTATCGCCGCTTGTCATATCGAAGATCAAGTTTTTCCAAAACGCTGCGGCCACCTCGAGGGTAAAGCGTTAATTCCGTGTGACGAGATGGTCACCAAGATCCGCGCCGCAAAAGACGCCGTCGGTGATCATGATTTCGTGTTAATTGCGCGTACGGATGCTATTGCCGTAGAGGGCTTTGATGCTGCCATTGCACGTGCGAATGCCTATGCTGCTGCAGGCGCCGATGTTATCTTTGTCGAAGCGCCCACTACCGTTGCACAAATTGAACAAATTGCAAAAGAAGTTAAAGCGCCCAAATTAATTAATATGTTTCATGGTGGCAAAACACCGATTGTACCCGTTGAGCGCCTAAAAGAACTTGGCTATCAAATCGTCATTATCCCATCCGATTTACAACGTGCTGCGATTAAAGCCATGCAAAACACCTTGCACGCCATCAAAAAAGATGGTGACAGTCACTCGGTTGATGCACAAATGGCAACGTTTGATGAGCGAGAAACCATTATTGATACTACCTCCTATCTCACCTAATGTATGATAAATAAAGAAAGGCACCTATATGCTTGAAGATGCTGACGTGGTGAAAACCAAAATTGAAGCAATGAGAGCACAATGCCCGAAGGAAACGAAAAAGGGGACATGGGCCACATTAAAACAGGATTCAGAGCGCGCTGCTGCTTCATCACCCTCTCAATTTTTCGTAGCAGCCGTCAATCCACCTACTGGAGATCCAAGATCAGCACCCAGCCTGACATAACCATCATACAAGATGATATTACCCAGCTTGCTGTCGATGCGGTTGTTAATGCCGCAAACACGTCATTATTGGGTGGCGGCGGTGTGGACGGCGCTATTCATCGTGCTGCTGGTCCCGAGTTACTCGAAGCGTGTCGCCTGCTAAATGGCTGCGATACAGGCCAAGCCAAATTAACCGCTGGCTTCAAACTCCCCGCAAAATACATCATTCATACTGTTGGTCCTGTTTGGCACGGTGGAGATAATAACGAATCTGAATTGCTGGCGTCGTGCTATCGTGAATGCTTAAACCTGACCTTATCGCATGACATAAAGTCCATTGCCTTTCCCGCCATTAGCTGTGGCGTTTACCACTTCCCTGCTGAACAAGCTATTGCCATTGCCTTCACAGAGGTGAAGCGCTTTTTATCGTCCACCAACCACCTTGACGCCGTGCAGTTTGTTTGTTTTGATGACGCTATGAAGACGGCCTATACCTCATATCAAAAAGGATTAACATGAGCTCAGATGACCTCGAACAATTGGATTCACATTTTAAATTTGGTGAAAACTGGTCTGATTTCTCGCAAGGCATTACCAAAAAGCACATCCAAGAAGCACGGCAATCATTTATCACACTCGTTGGAACAGATGATTTAAGCCAGCAACGCTTTTTAGATATTGGTTGTGGCTCGGGACTGTTTTCATTAGCGGCATCATCACTCAATGCTGAGCATGTGCTCTCAACCGATATTGATCCTAATAGTGTTAAGACAACACAACATGTGTTAGAACAATTTGCCACTCACAAAAACTACGCCTGCCAACAAATCAGTGTGTTTGATTTAGATCCCAAGACACAGGGCACCTTTGATATCGTCTATTCGTGGGGTGTGTTACACCATACTGGCAGCATGTACAAAGCCATTACCCATGCAGCCTCAATGGTCGCACCGAATGGCAAACTGGTGATTGCACTGTACCGCAAAACAAAATTGTGTGGCTGGTGGAAATTTGAAAAACGACTCTATTCACGCGCACCTAAATTTATTCAAGCCTTACTACGCTATCCGTTTGCTGGGCTATTGCTATTGGCTTACTGTGCCAAAGGAAAAACGCCGCGTAAGCTCTTTAATGAGTATAAAGAAAAAAGAGGCATGTCCTTCATGCATGACATACATGATTGGCTTGGCGGTTATCCCTACGAATCCATCACACCACATGAATTGCACCAATTCGCCGCACAGATTGGCTTCAAGGTGGAACGAGAGTATACGCGCCCACCCGGCATGGAAGCCTTGTTTGGTAGCGGTTGTGACGAATATGTCTTAAAACGTATATAACGATTGCGCACGTGCATAATCCACACCGCCCTTCATCGGCACCTCTAAAAAATACTTAAGCTGCCATCGCTGTGTTTTTTGCGCTCGTCGACTTGTCGGGTGATCCCATGGTGGGTAAACACGAATGCCACGCTTCCCACCCCGACCATCTACCGAAAGAATTGCTTGATCATGCAAAATAGACGTAGGAAATACAAATTGTCCAAGCTGATCATTTTGGCGCGTACTGATAATGAAAAAATCTAATGGGTCCGCAATATCATATGGCCGGATTGGCCCGTTTCCAATGCGTTTCCATAATGACACGAATTGACCGGTCTTTGTTGGCGTAATTTTAGCAACACGAAACCTAACATCTAAACCGTTTAACTCGAAAAAATAAGCACCATAGGCTGCGCTTTCATCTTCAGCAACAGCCGTTGAACATGTAAATTTACAGGGATCATATACGAATCTTTTACTTGCCTGTAAATCAGGGTGAATACCCGCTATGCTATTCCACTCCGGCGCCGATTCAATTGTCATGTTCTATCCCTCCCTGCTCAGTTTATTTCGAAACTAAAAAAATATTCGCATACGACCATCTAGGCTATTTTATAAACAACCGAGTCCGTTCTAAATCGAATATCGTCACTTAAGCTATTCGAGACGACAATGAAATAATCGCCATCCTTTTTAAACGCATTCATTTGCGTTGCACCATACGTGGTGATCTCAAGCATTTCTGAAAAATCCGTTTCCTTCCACTCGTAGATGACCGACTTTAATTTTGTTTGCGGTGCTTCTCTTGAGCCAGAGATGAAGTTGTTGCGCAACAGATACTGCTCATTTTTATAATTAAGTATGCTAAAATATCTTCCTGCCTTTCCTGTTAGCGTCTGCGCCTCAATAAATGTTCGACCATCCCATTGATACAGCACGCTATCCGTCATCATATTTGCAAAGGCAAGATAGTGTGTATCCGCATGCGAAAATAATAAAAATGCTCTACCACCACCGTCTGGGCTCATCGACTGAAAAGGCTCAAATTTATCTTTCTTCAAAACATAAATCACAGACGCACCAATTTGATCAGCGAATGCCAAGTAGTGTGTGTTATCAATCATAAAGCTATAGAAACAATAACCCCAAGCAGAGGGAAATGATTGGTGCAATGTAAATGCTGCCCCATCCCACTTATAGAGATTCGACGTATTTGTTTTGCCATTATCCGCTCCATCAATAACGCCCTCAGCAAACGCCAAATAATGGTCATTATCAATCATAAAGGCATGTGCGTTTTTTGCGGCAAAGGTATCAAACTGTTGTATCTCATTAAACAGATGACCATCCCATTCGTATAATTTTGATTGCGTGTGCATATCATAATTGGGGCTTGTGCCTGAGCGAATATTCGCAATCGCTATAAAATGTCGTTCGCCAATTGAAAAGTATTCTATCGATTCCGCGCCATGACACGGTATACGCTGATATTCGGTAAACTTACCTTCGTGCCAAATAAAAATAATCGAATCGACATCACTATTACCACTGTTCATATCGCCCTTTGCATCACCGATATCTTCTGCAAGCTGAGGAACACCTAAATATAAGGTGTTCTCAATGGTAAATAGCGTCGCGCCGCGTGCACCCGAGGTTTGTAAACGTTGGTATTCCTCTACCGTAAATGTCATTACTATGACTCCTTAATATCAGGTGATGCATCCGGGTAGCCTGACATGCCTTTAGGCAAACCATGCGTGAACCCTGGCAGATCCATGCTCGAAAGATCCCATGATTTAGCAACGGCCTCGCCCGCTATCCAAAACCCGACTGTATTTGAAAGCATTTCACCTATATTTCCAGTTGAAAATTTTAAGCGCATGATGAAATCATCAATGTCTCCTGCTTTCGTACAACTATAATCTCCTGGAATAGCGTTGCGCTCTGGAATTGAAATATCTTTAATGTTCGTAAATACTTTCTCAGTAATCTGAGGTCCTGCATAAAGAGCAGCCCATATATTATCAGAAAGGAAATCAAAATCGACATCAGATAAAGCATCCTTACTAACTGCTTCTGGAATAGTTGCGTAAGGCGCAATGATAATACGTTCCTTATCAAAGTCAGCCCCCGCAATTGCTTTAATAGTAGGGTGCACCCAATTTGATTCTGGTGTTAATCCTGCACCATAATTGGTACCCGGTGCATTATGTAACAATACTTTGGCATTTTCCCAATCAATGCGTTTGTCACTTAGCGCACTATAAATATCATACGCGCTTTTCAACGCAATCAACGAAAATGTCCCAATCATAATGGTATTAAATGAAATGGGATAGTCAGACGTATTAACTTCTAATAAATTGGAAACAACACTTTCAGCGCTCAGCTCTTCTTTTCCATCACGGACGTTAACCAAATAATTTCCAGCCAATGAACAGGTATAATCAACCAGCTTTTTAATCATGGCTTCCTTACCAACCCAGGATCGTTCGGCGAGCTGCGTTGCCCAATGCTCTTTCATAGGCACTGCATTCGCTGTTTTAATGCCATGAAGATGGTCAATCATCTCGGGGATATGTGATTTCCATTGGTCACCTCCCATCTCTTTAATGGTGGCCAGGTAGGCAATAGCAGGCCCAACGTGTGAGAGGCTGGTAAGTTCATAAAAGCCTGAATTAGGCTCACATCGAACGTCAGTTCCTGAAATTAATGCATGCCCATCTGCCGCATCATACACATATATTCCCGTTGACGTTGCCACAACAAGTGGTCCCGGTAATGTATTCGCACTGGAGTCTGCTATCGCTTTTGATAGATTTTCAGCAATAGCCACTCTATCAGAGGGATAACCGGGATGCGCATAGCCTGTAAAATCATAATATAAATCAGTAAATGCAGGTGGGGTTGTATAGCTAGCCATCGTCACTCCTTTTAACACGTTTCTTATATGATCTACACATCATCCGGAATGATAACGCCGCAGGTGGGTTTAATAAATTGTGCTATGAGCTGGTTCACCAGGTGCGATTGGGTTGCAAAGGAAAATTGATCGGTACCATTGAGCTCAACTAATTGTGAATTCGGTATCGCCTGCCGCATATAGTGTGCTGTGGCCGACGGCACTTCCTTATCCAAGTAACCACTCAGAATAAGCGTTGGCACCGTAATATTTTTTATAAGCTCACGATCATCGTCATAGGCAATATCGGTAAAAAATGCCTTAATCGTTTCTCTTGAATGGTCGTTAAGCATACTAGTAAACCATTTTTTTATAGCCGCTACTTCCTTGGTGCAGGCCTCTTGCATCGAACAGTCAAATATAATTGAAGCAATCTCATCATTGGAGGTCGTGGCATCAATCTGTTTAATGGTTTTTTCTAATGCCTCTACTGTAAACCCAAAAGGCCAATTGTCACCTTTCATAAATTTCGGCGAACCATTAATAAGTATTAGCTGACTCAATCGATCAGGATGTTGGGCCGCAAACCGTAACGTACCATGCCCGCCTGACGCAAAACCAACAACAATGGGCTTATCCAAATTCAAGTGTTCGCATAATGCCACCAGGTCAGCAACATAGATATCGGTTACATTTTTAATAGGCTGCGGTAATCGTGAGGATTTACCATAGCCACGCATATCAAAACAGATATTACGGTAGTGCGCATCGAAATATATTTTTTGTGCGTACCAGCTACTTTCATCTAAAGGCAAACCATGCACCCATATGATTGGCTGCTGGCCATGGTCATGGCCACTCATACAATAATGGATAGTGCCATCGGCTACAGGTAGATAATTATCTTCAATATTACTGATCGTCACGTAGCTCATCTCCTTATGCAGCAACTCCTAAATTATAGCAAACATGAGACCAATTAGGGCAATAATTAAACAGTATTTTGGAAAAACACGTTGGTACTGGATGAAACATTCTATTGTTTTACGATGCTATAGTCCTGCTATACCTGAGAGGAAAGCGTAAAATAACTAATAATATCAACATATTAAAATAATAGCGTCTCGCATTAGAGCTATTATCCTTAAAATCCAAACTATCGAGTGACCATTTTCTTGAACTTATCGAGATGCAATGCGCACCACTCCATTTTTATGAAGTGCACCAAATTACCTTGGTTCATGACTCATTACAACACGAGCACAGTGCGCCAACGAGGATAACACGATACAGTCATCCATCATTCAAAGAAAAATTTATCCGCACCAAACGCTGGTTTTAGTTGCTCCCACCACGTAGCCTGATCATCATATTTAATATAAAACGGCTTATAGGAATCGTTCGGATCACGACTTTGAATAAGGCGTGCGAGAAACACTTTTTCGTCTGATACCGTATCAACACCCAATATTTCAACTTTACCCGGTGTGGCGCTCATCACAGGGCCACGCACCGTACGGGATAATCCCGACAGCTTGGTAATCGCCCCACGATAAATAGCAAAGGCATCAATGAGCGGAATTTCAAAATAATTTTTAGCGCCGGTATCGCGCTCCACAAACATATAATAAGGTACCATTCCCAAACGGGTTTGCTCGCGCCACATCGTCTCCCAAACCCGTGGATCATTATTGATATGTTTCAACACCGGTGCTTGCGTACGAATAACGGCGCCCGTTTCAAGGACCTTGGCTGATGCGGTTTGCGTTTCAGGCGCCATCACTTCACTGTAATGATTAAAGTGCGCCATAAAAGCAACGTGCTTTCCGCGGTGTATCAGTTGCCTAAATAAATCAAGTAATGCAGCGGCATCCTCATCTTCGGTGAAACGGTAAGGCCAGTAGGTTAAGGCCTTCGTACCAATACGAATATTTTGAATATGATCTAATTCCGGATCTAACAAGAGTTCAAAATAGGGTTTTATAGCACTTGTCTTCATCAACATCGGATCGCCACCCGTAAAAATTACATCGGTAACTTGCTGATTATTAATGAGGTACTGTTTTAATTGATCGCGATCAGAAGATTTAAACATTAAATCTTTATCACCCACAAATTGCGCCCAGCGAAAACAAAACGTGCAATAACTATGACACACCTGCCCTTTTGCAGGAAAAAATAAAATGGTCTCGCGGTATTTATGCTGGATGCCATCAACCGGCTTATCATCTAGCTGAGGAACATTCAATTGTTGCTGACCTGATGGATGTGGATTTAACGCACTACGAATACGAAAAATCGCCTTTTTTAATTCCTCTTTTGGTGATGCCTCAGGATAGAGTAAATCGTATATCTCAGTGTAATACGCTTCTTCTAACATGCCGCGCTGTGGAAATGTTAATTGAAAAATCGGGTCTTCAGGTATATTATTCCAGTCAATAAGCGAATCAAGCACATAGTTATTAACACGAAATGGAAGCACCTGTGCAATCACATGAATAGAACGTTTTGTTTCCTCATCAAGGATGGCAAGCTGCGGTATCGTAAGAAAATTACGATCCGTGTAATAAATAATTTTTTTCGACATCGACGGTGCACCTAAATTTCCCTAATTTACATCGTATACGTATACGGCTTCTTATATACTGAAGACGATTCTGCAAATGCGCAACACGTAACTACCATCCCACTCAGTACTATAAACTTTTTTTCAAAACGAACATCCATCATTCAAATTGAGCGCTAAAAACAGTATAATATCCTTTATCTTGTTCTGAGCCGTTGAGTATAAATGTAAGTAACCATAATAACATATTTTTATAGTCCAATCTTACACATAAAGGGATGACGCCTAACCTGCTTATTTCTTTATTGTATCGATATGAATGGTGACGTGATTCGTGCGATAGCCAAAGGCGCTCACTTGTTTTAAGTTCGCTAATAAATATTTTAGGCTGATTGCAGCCATCGTTGTTGAAAAAGGTCGGCTAGCATAAACTAACCCCTTCTTATTTTTTCTTGAATTTAAGTAAACAGGCGACTAATGCCGCAAATCCCAAACAAATTAACGTGAGTGACAAGGGAACGGTATTGGTCACCTTCCATGCTAATACAATCGTTGATATGACAAATGCAAAGACAAATTCACAAAAACCAAAGACCGCTGATGCCATGCCCGCCATCTCAGGAAACGGCTCAATGGCACCACCCGCACCACCGCCCATAAGCAAGGCGCCACCAACGCCCATAATCATCATTGGCCCCATAAACGCACCAATACTTAACCCTAATGTGAGGTACCATACAAGCATCACAATACCACCCAACGTC
The DNA here is from genome assembly GCA_002732805.1 of Coxiella sp. (in: g-proteobacteria). Lineage (GTDB taxonomy): Bacteria > Pseudomonadota > Gammaproteobacteria > Coxiellales > Coxiellaceae. The sequence goes on along the minus strand of NVSS01000033.1, from coordinate 10,543 downwards.
GTTAAAATCGTTCCCATTAGGACGGTAAGATAAGTGCCGAATTTCTTTGATGCATAACCACTAAGGAGGCTGCCTGCAAAAAACACCACGCCAATGGCTGCAAAATAAAATCCAAAATGCTGCTCAGGAACACGTAGAATTGAAATCAAGATGTAGGAGGATACTGAAAAAAATGTAAGGAAACATGCAAATCCAACAGACGCCGCGAAGGCATACATTAAAAATGTCGTGTTTTTAGCAATGAGCTGATAATTACTAAATATTGCTTTACTCAGCGTTACTCTATTTTCCTGTACTAATGATTCCTTTACTTTTATCAATGCCAGCAATGTAATAAGCACCGCTAGAATAGCTAAAAATATAAATCCGGACCGCCAACCATACCACTTTGCAAGGTAACCACCGATGATAGGCGCAATAAGTGGAGAGAGCGCAATGCCCGAGTTTAAAAAACTATATACTTGTGCAACGTCGTCACCGGAATATAAGTCCCGTACCATGGCAAAGGTAGCCACCATCATGCTACAAGCACCTAAACCTTGGATCATACGAGCCACAATGAGTGTCATAATAGTGGGTGCAAACGCGGCAAGAATACAACCGACCAAAAAACAAAGTGTCCCGGCTACTATTATAATTTTACGCCCTACCCGGTCGGAGATAGGACCTACGACTAATTGGCCCACGCCCGTCAATAGGAGAAACAAACTAATAGTCCATTGGACCATACCTTCCGTCGTCGAAAAATAGATGTGTATGCTTGGAATACTCGGCACATAAATATCTAGGGCAAACGCAAACGTAAAAATAAAGGGTGCTAGCGTTAAAATCGTTGCTACTTTGCGGCGGCCATCCATAAGCACGTACCCATCCATGGATAATGTCAAAGTCTTAGTATAGCATATCAAATCACTATAGATTTAATTTTGAACAGACGCTTGCTCATGTATATTGACGTATGTTTAACACGACCAAACAAAGATCAGACGCTAACCTATTGAAAAAAGGCCTGAATTGAGAATAATGTTTAGCCGGACACCGGCATAAAAAAGCCGGCACATGGCCGGCTATTATAAACTTAGATTCGGCTACTCAGCAGCTTCTTCAACCGCTTGGCGGTCCGAAAATTCGATGAGCGCCATTGGTGCTTTGTCGCCTGTGCGGAAACCACACTTAAGAACACGGGTGTAACCACCAGGACGTTCTTTATGACGCGGGCCCATCGCTGTAAATAATTTAGCAACGGCCGCTTTGTCACGCAAACGACTAAAAGCCACACGACGATTCGCAACGCTATCCGTCTTCGCCAATGTGATTAATGGTTCAATAACACGACGTAGTTCTTTTGCCTTAGGCACAGTCGTACGAATAATTTCGTGCTTGAGCAACGATACCGCCATGTTTTGGAACATGGCTTTACGATGCGAGCTCGTACGGTTTAGTTTTAATCCACTTTTACGATGATGCATAATCTTCTACCTTAATTAGTCGTCTTGTAGCTCAGTTGGAGGCCATGGTTCAATCATCATTCCCAAGCTTAAACCACGCTGTGCCAAGACAGTCTTAATTTCCATTAATGATTTCTTACCTAAATTAGGCGTTTTCAATAAATCATTTTCGCTACGCTGAACCAAATCACCAATGTAGTAAATGTTTTCAGCTTTCAAACAGTTCGCTGCACGTACGGTTAACTCTAAGTCGTCCACTGGACGCAATAATGTTGGATCAACCTGATCGCCCATATCATCTTCACGGCCCACTTCTTCGTGGCGTAATTCAACAAAGGCACTCAACTGATGTTGCATAATAGTCGCAGAACGACGAATTGCTTCTTCAGGATCTAATGTACCGTCAGTTTCGATATTAATAATTAATTTATCTAAGTCCGTACGTTTTTCAACACGCGCGCTCTCAACTTCGTACGTAACACCTTTAACAGGGCTGTAGGATGCATCCAAATGTAATAAGCCTACTTGCTGTGTTTCTTCAAGGTCAGCACGACGTACTGATGCGGGCTCATAGCCACGGCCAGATACGACCTTCAGCTTCATATTCAAATCAATATCCTGCGTCATATGACAAATCACATGCTCTGGATTCATGACTTCAACATCATGTTCTAATTGGATGTCACCTGCCGTCACAACACCTGTTGTTGTCTTATGCAATGTCAACACCGCTTCTTTACGTGCATTCAACTTAAATGCAATACCCTTAAGATTTAGTAGGATATCCACAACATCTTCACGAACACCATCAATACTGCTGTATTCATGCAACACGTTATCGATTTGTATTTCAGTCACTGCCGCACCAGGCATAGAAGATAATAAAATCCGACGCAATGCGTTACCCAACGTGTGGCCAAAACCTCTTTCTAAAGGCTCAAGCGTCACTCTTGATTGGACAGAAGATACATGGTCGATATGAATGTTCTTCGGCGTTAAAAATTCTTTGTAAATATCTTGCATAATCTATTAAGCCTCTACTTAGAATAAAGTTCCACAACCAAATTCACCTTGAATTCAGCTGGTAACTCAGAAAGATCCGGTAAGTCTTTAAACGTTCCTTGCAATGCTTTTGAGTCTACATCGATCCACGATGGTTGAGCACGCTGCTGCGCTAAATCCATCGCGGCACGAATACGCAGCTGGCCTTTCGACTTACTACGAATCTCAACAATATCACCTGGTTTTACTTGGAATGATGGAATATTAACAATCTCACCATTAACCACAACAGATTTATGATTCACAAGCTGACGCCCTTCAGCACGCGTTGCCGCAAAACCAATGCGGTAAACAACGTTATCGAGACGACCCTCTAATAATTTCAATAGGTTACCACCGGTAGACCCTTTTTGACGGTCTGCGTTCTTGTAGTAATTACGGAATTGACGCTCTAAAACACCATAGTAACGACGAATCATCTGTTTCATACGTAGCTGTGTACCATAATCTGAACTACGGCTACGACGACCCCAATGCTGCCCTGGAGTACGATCCAACTTACATTTAGTATCTAACGAACGGATACCACTTTTTAGGCTAAGGTCAGTCTTCTCACGACGAGCTAGACGACACTTAGGACCAGTATATTTTGCCATTTATAAACTCCTCTATACCCGACGCTTTTTGCGTGGACGACAACCATTATGTGGTAATCGCGTTTTATCTTTCAGTTTAACAATCTCAAGACCTGCCCCGTGTAATGCGCGAATCGCTGAATCACGACCAGCTCCTGGACCACTGACTTCAACAATCACACGTCGCAAATCAAAATCATCTTTAGCCATACGAGCAGCGGCTTCTGCTGCCAACTGTGCGGCATAAGGCGTGCTTTTGCGCGAACCTTTAAACCCGGCTCTACCCGCCGAATGTTGACACAAAACATTGCCTGATAAGTCACTAATAGTGACTATCGTGTTATTGAAGGATGCCTGAATATGGGCGATGCCTTCCGAAATTTTACGCTTTCCGCGATTTTTAGACGCCATTAAAAAAACCCTTTAGTTTCAATTATCTAACAGACTTACGCTTGCCCTTACGGGTGCGCGCATTTGTCTTAGTGCGTTGTCCTCGTACCGGTAACCCACGACGATGACGCATCCCTTGATAGCATCCAAGGTCTACTTTACGCTTAATGTGTAGCGACACCGAACGTCTCAAATCACCTTCAATCGTGTAATTATCGTTAATTTCCGTACGGATACGGTCCATATCGTCTTCAGTTAAGTCTTTCAACTTATCACTTGGTGTCACATTGGTGGCTGCACAAATCTTTCTTGCGCTCTCACGACCAACTCCGAAAACAGCGGTCAAAGCAATCACCGTATGCTTATTTACCGGTAGGTTTACACCTGCTATTCGTGCCGTTACTGGCATAGATAACTCTCCAAAATTTATACAAAAATCTGCCTAAAAGCGGCTAAGGATAACGCCCAAAGCCCTAAAAAGCAAGCCCTTTACTCAGCCTTGACGCTGCTTATGACGCCCATCCTTGCAGATCACCCGAATACGCCCATGACGACGAACAATCTTACAATTACGGCACATTTTTTTTACCGAAGCTCTTACCTTCATTTCTTTCTCCGAGGGCTAACTAACCCCTTTTTTATCTAAGTAGTCCCATTTTTGAGCCTTTCATCTTCGATTTTTTCATCAAAGATTCATACTGATGGCTCATTAAATGTGCCTGCACCTGAGCCATGAAGTCCATAATCACGACCACGATAATCAATAGCGACGTACCACCAAAATAGAACGGTACATGCCAAAACATAATCAAAAACTGCGGTAACAAGGATACCAATGCTAAGTAAATGGAACCCACCATCGTCAGGCGCGTCATTACTTTATCGATATACTGTGCTGTCTGCTCACCAGGACGAATCCCAGGAATAAATGCACCGCTCTTTTTCAAATTGTCTGCTGTATCCTTCGGGTTAAACGTCAATGCGGTGTAGAAAAAACTAAAAAATATCACCATCACACCAACGAGCACCATATAACCTGGTGTACCGAAGCCAAACAGCAAGTTAAACTCGTTTAACCAGCCAAACCCTTTAACACTCCCAAAAAACTGCGCGAGCGTCGTTGGGAACATCATAATACTTTGCGCAAAAATCGGCGGTATTACACCGGCCATATTAATCTTCAACGGCAGATGACTTGTCTGCGCCGCATACATCTTTCTACCCTGTTGTCGCTTCGCATAGTTAATGGTAATTCGGCGTTGCGCACGCTCAAAATAAACCACCACTAGCACCACAACAGTAATGACAAGTAACAAGAAGATGACCGTAATCATCGACATCGTCTTTTGTGATACTTGCACAAATACTTCGCCTAGTGCCGATGGCAACCGCGCACAAATGCCCGAAAATATAATAAGCGAGATACCATTACCAATACCGCGCTCGGTCATTTGTTCGCCTAGCCACATAAGGAACATCGTTCCCGTTACTAGCGTTATAGTTCCTACAAAATAAAATCCAAACCCAGGCGAAATAGCAATATGGTTGCTCGCCAACCACTTACAAATTCCAAGACCCTGCACTAATGATAATCCTAACGTACCATAGCGCGTGTATTGGTTTATCTTGCGTTTACCCTGCTCACCTTCCTTTTGCAACTGTTTAAGTTGCGGTGATACAGCCGTATATAACTGCACGATGATCGATGCCGAAATGTAAGGCATGATCGATAATGCAAAAATCGTCATCCGTTGTAACGAACCACCCGAGAACATGTTAAACATGCCCAGTAATCCATTTTTGTGGTGATTAAACAACTCCGCTAATCGCGAAGGGTTTAACCCCGGCACAGGAACATAAGATCCCAAGCGAAAAATCATGATTCCTATCAATACCGCCAACAGGCGTTTTTTCAGTTCGCTTAAGCCCCCGGAGGAAAGCCCGCCACCTAATTTCGCTTTTGCCATTTAGTCCTCACGACATAACGCTACAAAAAATCAGCTTACGCTTCTATTTTGCCACCTTTAGCTTCAATTGCTGCCTTAGCACCTTTCGTTACGGCAACTCCCTTCACAGTAACTGCACGACCCACTTCACCCGATAAAAAAATCTTAGCGTGCTTGGTCATGCTTGTAATAATATTGGCCTTTAACAACGCAGCCATATCAACAACATCACCTTCGATCTTGTTCAACTCATTCAAACGTACTTCTGCCGTCACCTTCGATTTACGCGAGTGAAAACCAAACTTTGGCACACGACGTTGCAGTGGCATCTGACCACCTTCAAAACCGACTTTGTGGTAACCACCTGAACGTGCTTTCTGTCCTTTATGACCACGGCCACAGGTTTTGCCCTTAGTACAGCCAATGCCGCGTCCTTTACGACGCCTATTTTTTGTAGCACCTTCTGAAGGCTTAATTGAATTCAAACGCATTTTATACTTCCTCAACTGCTAGCAAATAGCTTGCTTTATTGATCATGCCACGATTACACGGTGTATCCGCAACTTCAACCGTTTGACGTATTTTTCTTAACCCTAAGCCCTTTACGCATTCCGCATGACCAGGTGTACGGCCATGTATGCTACGAACTAATGTTACTTTTAATGTTTTAGCCATAACGGTTACTCCAAAATCTCTTCGACAGTTTTGCCGCGTTTCGCCGCAACATACTCGGGTGTTGCCATCTTGACAAGACCATCTACCGTAGCACGAACAACATTAATCGGGCTACTTGACCCAATACATTTCGCTAGGATATTTTCGATACCCATCACTTCAAATATCGCACGCATCGCGCTTCCAGCAATAATACCCGTACCTTCTGGTGCAGGAATCATCAATACTTTGCTCGCGCCATGGCGACCCTTGATAGTATGCTGAATAGTGTTACCTTTCAACTGGATCTGAACCATACTGCGTCTGGCATCTTCCGTTGCTTTTTGGATCGCCACAGGCACTTCAAGTGCTTTACCACGTCCAAAACCAACACGACCTTGCCCATCACCCGCAACAACCAACGCTGAAAAGCCCATTTTACGACCACCTTTAACGGTTTTCGATGTACGCTTTACATCAACAAGCTTCTCTGTAATGCCGTCGCTTGCTTCGTCTCTTTTTTTTCTATCACCACCACGCATATGCATAACCTCTTAGAATAACATGCCACCTTCACGCGCCGCATCAGCTAATGCCTTTATGCGACCATGAAACTTAAACCCTGAACGATCAAAAGCAACCTTAGTAAGTTTTGCTTCTGATGCACGCTTTGCAATCAATGCACCTACTTGCGCTGCTGCATCCTTGTTACCGCTGTACTTAACATCCGTACGCAGCTCTTTATCAAGAGTAGACGCGCTTGCTAATACCTGTGAACCACAAGGCGTTAAAATTTGCGCGTAAATATGCTTCGGTGTACGATGAATACACAAGCGATTCACAGCTAATTCTTTAATCTTAGCTCGAATACGTCGCGCGCGGCGAGTTCTTGATATTTTCTTGCTAATCATTATTTTTTCTTACCTTCTTTTAGTGTGATCTGCTCACCCTCATAACGAATACCCTTACCTTTATAAGGTTCAGGTGGTCGAATATGTCTAATGTTAGCAGCCACTTGCGCCACCAACTGCTTATCTGCAGACGTTAACACAATTTCAGTTTGTGTTGGTGTTGCAACAGAAACACCTGCCGGCATTTCCATATTAACCGGATGTGAAAATCCAACACTCAAATCTAGTACATTATTGCCCACTACTTTTGCACGATAACCAACGCCTTTCATGACAAGTTTTTTTACAAAACCTTCCGTCACGCCAGTCACCATGTTTTGTGCTAATGCACGCATAGTTCCTGCCAACGCATTAGCTTCCTGACTGCTATCGCCAGGCGCGAACTTAATTTCTTCGTTCTCATGTACCAACGAAACCAATGGGTGAATAACTTGCATTAATTCACCATTTTTACCTTTTACTTTTAAGGTTTTATCCGCAAATGTTACCTCAACACCTTGAGGTACTTTAACTGGATTTTTTGCAACACGACTGACCACTTCAATCTCCTAGCTTACAACGCAAAGTATTTCGCCACCCTCACCGATGCGACGTGCCTCACGACAAGACATCACACCTTTTGAGGTAGAAACAATAGCAATACCTAAACCATTTTGTACTTTTGGCAGGTCACCCTTACCTTTGTATATCCGCAAGCTTGGCTTGCTGATACGCGACAAATGATCTATTACCGGACTGCCTTCATAATATTTAAGCATGATAGTAAGGACGTGTTCACACACCTCACCTTCTTCACGCCAATCTTCAATATAGCCTTCGCTCTTTAACACCTTAGCAATACCACGCTTTAGTTTAGAGAAAGGCATCGCAACTTCTTTTTTGTCAACCGCTTGCGCATTACGCATGCGTGTCAACATATCAGCTACTGGATCTTGCATTGTCATATTTTATCTCCTACCAACTTGCCTTTCTAAGGCCAGGCACCAAGCCTGTCATCGTCGCTTCACGTAAGTGAATACGACATAAACCAAACTTACGCAATGTCCCGTGGGGACGACCACACGTTGGCATTTGGCAACGATTGCGACCACGACAAGGACTTTCATCACGCTTGCGCTTTTGCAATTTTAATACAGCCTCTTCTTGTTCTTCAGGCGTACCCATACGAATAATTTCTTTTAGTGCTAAGCGTGACTCACGAGCATTTTCAGCCATCTTGTTACGCTTATGATTTTTAGCAATTGCCGATCTCTTTGCCATAATTACCTCAGTTTTTCGCGTCGTCTTTTAAAGGGAAATCAAATGCTTTCAGTAACGCACGTGCTTCCTTATCCGTTCTTGCTGTTGTGGTAATGGTTACATCCAATCCACGAATAGCATCAATCTTATCGTAGTCCACTTCTGGAAATACGATTTGCTCTTTAATACCGAGACTGTAGTTTCCACGACCATCAAAAGATCTCGAACTATAACCCCGGAAATCACGAATACGTGGTATCGCAACACAAATTAACCGTTCTAAGAATTCGTACATGCGATCACGACGCAAGGTTACTTTACAACCCAGCGGCCATCCATCACGAATTTTAAATCCAGCAATTGATTTACGTGCCAACGTTGTAATAGGTTGCTGCCCTGCAATCTTAGTCATATCACCACGTGCATGATTAACCACTTTCTTGTCGCCAACCGATTCGCCGAGCCCCATATTTAAGGTTATCTTCGTGATTTTCGGCACCTGCATAACAGATTTATAACCAAATTCTTTCATAAGTTGGTCAACAATTGTATCACGGTAGAGTGTTTGGTATGTTGTCATTTTTTTTTACCTATTCAACATCTATAACTTCGCCGTTTGACTTAAAGCAACGGACCTTTTTACCATCTTCCAAAACTTTAAACCCAACACGATCTGATCGATTCGATTGAGGGTTTAAAATCCCCAAGTTTGAAACATGAATACTCGCTTCACGTTCAATAATACCGCCTTGTACGTTCTGTTGTGGATTACCACGAACATGTTTTTTTACAAGATTCACGCCTTCAACAAATAAGCGGTCTTTCTTGCCTTTGTTGAGGACACGTCCTGAACGGCCTTTATCTTTGCCCGCTAATAGAATAACTGTGTCACCTACTTTAATTTTTTGCATGGTTACAGTACCTCAAGCGCTAGTGAAACAATTTTCATGTGGCCTGCACGCAATTCACGTGTCACCGGGCCAAATATACGTGTGCCAATAGGCTGCTTTTGTGCGTTCAGTAATACAATCGCATTCGTGTCAAAACGAATAGAAGAACCATCGCTACGACGAATCGCCTTTTTAGTGCGTACAACGACCGCCAACATGACTTCACCCTTTTTCACTTTACCACGCGGTATCGCTTCTTTAATGGTTACTTTAATCATATCACCAACACGTGCATAACGACGCTTTGAACCACCCAGCACCTTGATACACAATGCTTTCTTGGCGCCGCTATTATCGGCTATATTCACTACTGATTCTGTCTGAATCATTACCTTTCTCCAGTTTTCTAACCTACGCTCTCTGCGCGCTCTTTGATCTCAACTAATTTCCAAGACTTCGTCTTAGAAATTGGGCGGCATTCACGGATTGTCACCAAGTCACCAACGTGACATTCATTATTTTCATCGTGCGCATGAAGCTTAGTCGAACGTGTAATATATTTCCCGTACTTAGGATGCTTTACACGACGCTCTGTCTTCACAACGACGCTCTTGTGCATTTTATCGCTCACAACAACACCGGTTACTTCACGCACCATTGGTTCTTTATTTGTCATTGTTACGCTCCTTCTCATTAAGGATGGTTTTTACACGCGCAATACCATGGCGTACACGTTTAAACTGATGGGGACGCGGGGTCTCACCCATTCCCAATTGCATGCGTAATTTAAATTGCTCACGTCTTAATTCAAGCAATTCATCGTTTAACGCATCAACTGATTTTTCACGAATTTCAGCTGTTTTCATTATTATGCTACCAACCTTTCAACAAACACTGTTTTCACAGGTAATTTTGCACTTGCACGCGCAAATGCTTCACGCGCCAGCTCTTCTGGCACACCCTCAATTTCAAACATCACACGACCCGGTTGTACTAAAGCAACCCAATACTCGACGTTACCTTTACCTTTACCTTGACGTACTTCAAGCGGCTTTTTACTAATCGGCTTGTCCGGAAAAATACGAATAACGATTTTACCACCACGTTTAACGTGTCGTGCAATCGCACGACGTGCCGCTTCAATTTGACGCGCTGTAATACGTGCGTGATTCGTTGCCTTTAATCCATACTCGCCAAACGAAACCTTGTTTCCACGGCTAGCCAGGCCACGATTACGTCCTTTAAAGTCTTTACGAAATTTTCTATTCTTTGGTTGACGCATTATTTTTCCCCTGCCGACTCTTGAGCTTCAACAGGTGCTTCTTCTTTTACATCGATAATTTCACCTTTGAAAATCCAAACCTTCACACCGATAACACCGTAGGTTGTGTTAGCGCGGGCCGTACCGTAATCAATATCTGCACGGAA
>NVSS01000032.1 GCA_002732805.1 Coxiella sp. (in: g-proteobacteria) | reverse complement strand
AAATCTTTTATTTGAGGAATGGATTTTAATATTTGTTCAACTTGCGCTGTATATTTTTCGGTATACTCAATACTCGCATCGGTAGGTGACACCAAACCTATATTCATCGTGCCATAATCTTCCTGTGGAATAAATTCAGAATGGAGACTACGGAAAATTAAAAAACCGAACACGGCAATCACCACTAATATAGCGATAACAAAGAGCCGATACTTCAAAGCGAACTCTAAAAGTCCGCGATATTGCAGTGCGAGCCGTTCGAAAGCACGATCTAAAAACTGCGCCATCCGTGACTCCCCACTCTCTGCGGTCAGCACGCGAGAACACATCATGGGTGATAATGTCAATGCCACAAATCCTGAAATCACCACACTGCCCGCTAAGGTAAACGCAAATTCTTTAAATAATTCGGCCGTTACACCTTGGATAAAACCAACCGGCGCATAAACGGCAACCAACGTAATACTCATTGCCAGAATGGCAAAACCAATTTCTTTACTGCCTTTAAACGCCGCTGCCATCGGCGTCATCCCTTCTTCAATATGGCGATGAATATTTTCGAGCATCACAATCGCATCATCGACGACCAGGCCAATCGCCAACACCATACCCAATAAGGACATAATATTGATGGTAAAGCCTAAGTACTCAATAATCGCAAATACCGCAATCAAACTCACCGGAATCGTAATGATTGGAATACTGGCCGCACGCAATGAGCCCAAAAACAGAAACACCACCAAAATAACTAACACCACTGCCTCACCAATGGACTGGAAGGTTTCATAGATCGAATTTTTCAAAAATTGCGACAAATCAAATTGCAGTTCTGCCTGCATTCCCGGTGGCAATTTAGCGCGGATCGTTTTCAGTGCCGTGCGTATTTCTTTAGCTACCGTAATCGGGTTCGCCGCTTGCAACGGATCCACGACCACCAAGATACCGTTTCGCCCATCGATGCGCATGGGGTAATCATAAAGGCTACTTAAACCAATTTTAACCTTGGCTATATCCCCCAAACGGATCGTACCCGTCGAGGTTTGTTTAACGATGATATTTGAAAATGCCGTTGCGTCCATCAATTTTGTATTCGATACAATCGCATAATTACGCGTCGGCCCATGGATGGAGCCTGCTGGGAAATAAATATTATTCGATTCGATTGCTGATTTTACATTATCAACCGTTACACCCATCGCGGCCATTTTAGCGGGATTTAACCACACACGCATCGCATAGCCACTCGATCCTAAGACACTGACCGCGCCCACGCCAGGTAACTGACGTAGTGCTGGCTGTATGTTGCGTAAAATATAATCGCGGATGTCGGCAGGCTGACGCTTATCATCCATAAAACCAAGACCAATAATCGGATTCCCTCTTGAGCCTACTGTCACCGTTGGTGCATCCGCATCGGCCGGTAAGTATTGAATGGAACCCGCCACTTTATCACGCACTTGTGCTGCTTCCGATTCTAAATTGCCACCCAAATTAAATTGCACCGTAATTTGACTGTAGGACGTCCAGCTCCGTGAACTAATATATTGAACACCATCGATGCCTGCCAAATGATTTTCAATGATGGTCGTTACCTGGCTTTCCATTAACGCGGCTGACGACCCGTCAAAATGTGTGGTAATGGTAACCACAGGAAGCTCTACTTTTGGGAAAAAACGAATCTCGAGTCGTTGAAAACCCATCACGCCCAGCACCACAAGCACCAAGCTAAATACAATCGCTAATACGGGCTGACGAATACAGATACCAGGAAGCTTCACGTCACCACGCTCCCGTTGTCATATGCACTCATTAATCGTTTACGCATGGTACTGCTCATCCTACTGGGTGGTGTCACCTTTTTTATTACTATTACTACTACTATTACTACCACTATTACTACCACTACAACTACTCGCCGACTCAAGCTCAATCGTGCTGCCGTCCTCAAGTTTTTGTTGACCTGCAACAACGATGGTGTCGCCCACCGCTAATCCTTTGGTGATTTGTGTGTTGATACCAACGTGCATGCCTGTCGTGACATACGTTTTAACCGCCTTATTGCCCTCCACCTTAAATACATAGTAGCCTTTAATATCAGCACTGATGGCGGCGGATGGCACAAGAATAGCATTCTGAATAGTGCCTATTTGTTGTGATATGTGCACAAACATTCCGGGGGACAATTCATTCTTAGAATTATTAACCAGCGCCTGCAACGCCACCATACGCGAGTCTTGACTAATCGTGGGAGAAATATACGTGACCGTACCATAGAATACTTTATTCGGATAAGCACTCGTCGTTACTTTTGCCAATTGACCCGTCTTCAGTTCCGGCACATTGGTTTCGGGTAAATTATAGTCGGCACGCAATTGATCGGTATTCACCAACGTCACCAGTGGGTCGCCCGCATTCACATAATCACCGGCCTGTTTAGCAAATGCGCCCAGCACACCTGAAAATGGCGCCACTACTTGTTTTTCATTAAGGTTCGCTACTGTCCTCTGCACTGCCGATTTCTTAGTTGCCATATCGGCCTTGAGTACAGAGATCTCTTGTTTTGAAATCGCCTCATCTTCCAATGGTAGTGAACGTTGGTATTTTTGCCGTGCCAGGCCATATTCAGTCACCGCAGAATTATAATCAGCTTGCGCCTGCTGGCTATCTAATTGAACAATAGGCATACCTTTTGCTACCGGCTGACCATTTTTAAAGTTGATAGCCGCTATGCGGCCTGCCGTTTCTGCACTCACCGTTACCTGTTTTATCGCAGATAAACTACCCAATGCTTTAATCGTACTGGGAATACTCCCAGAGGTCACTTTAGTCACATTAACCACAATGGCGTTCTGCTTCTGGGTATTGGATTCGGCGGTTGTTGACTTTGCCAGCGCGTCACCCCCCATAATGGCCATTATTAGACCAGCGCAAAGCGGTAATATGCTTATTTTAGGTGAAAAATTCATGCTGTTTGCGCCTCAGGAATTAGTAAATACTTCGAGTATAAAGTGAATCGATCAATTATCCAACAAAAAAATCGCTAAAAATCAATATACTTTATACGCTTTAAACAAAAAGGTCCAATCTGCAAATAATAACCCCTTAAGCTTTTCTTAAGCTTATTGCCGTATAATGGGCAACTAATTAAACGTATTATGGGAAAATTCCGATGGCTATGCCTAGCGATACACGACCTTCAGCACCAGCACCACGGCCGGCTAACGTTGACCAATTGGCACATCAGGCTGAAATTTTATCGCATCAGGCCTCTGAAGCGATTGCCAACAAAATTAGCGCCATCGTCGCCAGCATTCATTCCGGCCTCACCAGTCGCCCGCCCGCCTTACATGGTAAGTTAGAAGATCGCCTGGAAGAAACGATTGCACAAGATACTACACTTCAGAACGTGTTTACACAGGCAGCGCTGCAACAGCAGTATCCCGGCAAAACATTTGACGATTTAAACCCTGAACAAGTACGTGACCTTGCAAGTACCGTAGCACTCAATATCAAATGCATCGCCCAAACAGCGCCTACCCCTAATTTTGGTGCTAATTTCATTCAAGGGTTACAGTCTAATGTAAACCGCGCCGGACAGTATTTCGATAAGGTGATGGGTGGTATGGCCGCGCGTAATGGCATGCGTCGCCAACAGATACAAGGTATGAAAGACTTTAACGCTGCTAATATTAATCCTAATTCACCCAGTGGTATTTTATTTGATTTGCAAAATGGCGGGGATGGGTTAACCGTTATGAATTTTGATACGCAAGCGGGCGCCATTGCGGGCGGCATATCAGCCTCAGGGCAAGCACCGACTGCTACGGAATTAGCAGACGAAAATGAGCTAGTAAGTCAGACCCAACTCAGTGAAGAAATGGCACGTGAGAATCGTCTCCTTGAACAAGCACAGCTGACCGATGACACACAATTGTCTGCCAACGCCACCTTAACCGCACAACTCACGGAAGAGGCAGCACTTGATGATGAGATGTCCAGCAGCGCACAATCAACGCCGAGACCACGCCCCGGACAGGCGCGTGAAGAACTCGAAGACGATGTTAAAAAATTAGCTCATGGCAAACATGATGTCAAAAAAGTTAAAGAACTTGCCGAGCTTCCTGAACACACTGAAAAAATGAAAGATGTCTTGCAAGGCGTGCGTAGTGGCGATTTCAATAAAGCCTTAAGCGCAGCAAGTGGCGAGCTAAAAGAAGCTGTGTCCGCCCTTAAATCATTCGCGCCAAGTATGCGTTAACCTATCACACCACACCCAGTTCAGATAGCGAATCATCGACATCCAGACGGCGGCCATCTGATCCTTCACAAAACTGCTTCTCTAATTTTTCAAGGGGCACCTGACAAGTTTCAGGTACATTAAAATAACACCACACTATGGCGACGACCGCAAAAAATAAAAACACTAAAAACGAAAGATTCGCACCGTACTGTGTCAGCATTCGTTGGAAGGCATAAACAATAATCATATTGGTAATCCAATACGCCGATATTGATATACCCATCCCAACACCGCGTAGTGACTGTGGAAACAGTTCCGCAGGGAGCAAACTGGCCATGGGGGCTAAACAAAACCCCTGACAACCGATAAATAAAAGACAGCCAAACAATACGTTTAACATCATCAAATCGCCATCACTCACATTGTGTAACGACCAGGCAATCATCACTAAACTCGTTACCATGCCCGTCAAACCCAGCAGCAGTAATTTGCGCCGTGGAATCTTATCCATCACGCGTGTGGCTAGAATCGCTGCTAACATAAAAACAACCGCAATTATGATACTGGCACTAATCTCAATAAAGTGATCTTGGACATTGATGCGCTCCATCAATAGGGTGGCGTAGGTAACGATCGCATGTATACCTAATGCTTGCGCGAAGATATTAATTAGGATGCCTAATAATAAAATTCGTGCACCGCTCACACTCCACAGCTTTGTTGTTTGGTAAATCGAACGATGATGTACCGCCTCCATAGAATTGATGGTGGACATCGCTACTTTAGAACCAAAATATTTAATAAGCACCTGACTGGCTTGACCTTGTCGCCCGTTTAATATAAGCCAACGTGGACTCTCTGGAATGGAAAGACATAAAAAATATAATGAAAATACGGGTAACGCCGCCAGTATCAAAACAACACGCCAGTGATGATGAAATGAAAAAACCGCCCCCATTAAGCAGGCGAGAAAAACACCAACATTGAATGATACAAAAAAGGTGGCCATCCACTGCCCGCGTTTTTGAGCGGGAGACAATTCAACCAGGTACAACGGCACGTTGACCGCTATCGTACCTATTGCTAATCCTAATAAGGCCCGACCTAATATAAATTCAGCAACCGATTCAGCAATCGCTGTTTCAAAAATGCCGAATAAAAATAAAATAACGGCGAGCTGTAATACGATTCGTCGCCCAAACCGATCCGCCATCCACCCGGATACCACCGCAGCCACGGCAGCGGCCAATGGCAATATAGCTGCCGCCCAAGACAAGGTTTTGATCGTGAAATTAAAGGTGGTCATTAAGTTATTGGTAATGGTTGGGAAAATACCGATTTCATAACCCGCTACAACACCGAAAAGCAACATCGTTATCATCATCACCGAAATACGCATAAGACTCCCTTCTTAGCATCCACTTACAAATTGAAAACAAATAGTAAAACAATTCGGTGATAAACTCAATTCGTAATGTTTATATAATAAATCAGTGCATCCTCTTTACCCTTATCGAGAGGATAATAGCCCTTACGTATGCCCAACTGTAAAAAACCGTGTGCTTCATAGAATGAAATGGCCGCCGTATTCGATTGGCGCACTTCCAGTATCAGGCGTGACACCTGTTGATTCGATAAGTAGGACGTCAAATGCTGTAATAACCTCGAACCCACACCCCCACGCCGGCATTGTTGATCAACGCCAATATTCATGAGCTGACAGTCATCATCCTGTACCAAGGCGACTATAAATCCTAAGAGATCGTGTGTCTTGGCATCGAATAATCCATAGCTCTGATAACCGGCTTTCAAGCAATCTTTAAAAACCCCACGTGTCCAACTGTTATCTGGAAAGGATTGGGCGATACGCTCAACGTGCTCGAGATCAGATTCATTTAAGGATCGTATTTTTGATGACATGCCAAACATCCGCCTTACTCGTTGGTTGCTGAACCATGTGTTGCAGTGAATGCGTGACAATCAGTTTGTCACAAGATACAAAATCAAAATCAACCTTTCCTAACACAATAACCACACCGGACGATCGACAAAAATCATCGCGTTCAAAATAAGAGACCGTCATTGCCTCACCCGGAACACGTTTGAGTGCATTAATAATTTTATTCCATAACTGATGCTGCGCCGCCTCTGTTGCTTGTGCGACTAACGTCACTGGCGTTTCTTGATCGGTCACGCGATACACCTGTATCGGTAACGCACGTTCCACCCAATTGACAATACCCATCGCTGATAAATAGTCTCGTCTTACACTTTCGTTACGCATGGCTCACCTTGTGATGCTAATTTAAAACAACTTTCAATGTATTGTGTATACGCCTGTATTGAAGATTTTACATCCTCAATCACAACATCTACGTCCACCGGCAATTTTTTGATACCCGTTGCAAGTAGGTTATCACACAACCAAAACAAGGCATTACCTTGTTGGTGCTGGTGTTGAATATGTGAAAAGCAACCCAATATTTTTCGCCCAAAAAATACTTCACACAGCTTGATCAACGTCACACTATGGATAATCCGCAACCGTTCAATTTCATTAATCACCATTACCCACGTGACAAAACGTTTACGCTTGAGACACGATTGAAATAAATGGCGCAACTGCTTCATACCACTCGATACACAAGGGCTGCTATCAATCGCCGTCCAATCACCGTCTACGTTACCCATCAGCCATTGTACCAACGTCTGCCTGTCTTTCTGCAATGCACTGTGACGCAAACGAAAGTAACGTGATGCTTCCATCAAGCCGGCGGCTAATTCACCCTGGCCATTGGCAATGGCACCATCACCCATCAATTGATTCCAGTCGGTCAGCCACTCGGCTAACTGCCCACCTTGGGCACAATATACCACTAAAAATTTTGCAAAGGTTACTTTGTCTGTACGACTTGCAATACCTTCAAACTGACGTGCAACTCTTGCACGATCATCTACCAGTGCATTATGCACAACGTGACGGATTCGATCCATGATTAGCCTCCTTAGCCTTTCTGTAGGAAAAGTCTGACTGAGCCAGAAATTTTGTCAAGCACTTTTTGAAACACTGAGTTTTTAAATAAAGTATAAATCCCTTTCGCAAGCAACCCCCATATGTGGTAATATTTGTCTATTATGAAGAAAAAAAGCACACAAGTAATACTATTAATAGCCTTAATTATCATCCTGTTAGTGGGTCTCGGGCTGTATTGGCACCATCAGAAATACTATCCTAGCACCGATGATGCCTACGTCCAAGCCGACATTGTCAATGTTGCGCCGCGTATCACAGGCGAGATATCCAAAATTTACGTCACCGACCATCAACGCGTCGTTAAAGGACAGGCACTGTTTGATATCGACCCAAAACCCTTCACGGTGAGTTTAGATAAAGCGCTTGCTAATCTCGATGAAACAGCGCAACAAGTACAAGCGGCTAGAAGTGCCGTGGTTACGGCTAAATCGCTGTTGACTGAGCGTAAAGCAGAATTCATGAACACCGTGAAAAGTACAAAACGCACATTAATCCTCGTCAAACAAAAGCTGGATGCCGTTGCGGCGGGTGATCAGGCAAAAAGCGATCTTCTGGTCGCGCGAGCAGCAACTGCTGCTGCGTCAAGCCAACTTGATGAAGCCCGGCAAAAACTAGGGCATCTCGGCGGTGCTAATGCCAGCATTCGCGCAGCCAAAGCAAGCATCGAACAAGCACGCCTGAATTTACAATATGCCCATGTTGTGGCCCCGAGTGACGGCTATGTCTCCAACTTTACACTGCGCGTAGGTGACCCGGTTAACGCCTATCAAGACATATTTGCACTGGTTGAAAAGGGCGAAACTTGGGCCAGCGCTAATTTCAAAGAAACTGAGCTCGAACGCATTCATGACGGCCAACCCGCCACCATACGTGTCGATATGTACCCACATATTTTATTCAAAGGCGTCGTCGCCGGCATCAGTGCCGGGAGTGGCACCAGCTTCGCCCTACTGCCACCCGAAAATGCAACTGGAAACTGGGTGAAAGTAATTCAACGGTTCCCTGTTAGAATCGATATCACCACACGCTTCAAAAATTACCCGCTACGCGTGGGTGCAAGCTGCGAAGTAACCATCGATACACGTGACAAGCAATAATGGACGCCAACAGCCTTAAAGCACAAACTGCTGTGCCGAATAAATGGCTGATCGTTATTACCATCATGTTGGTCGCCGTTTTAGAAGTCCTCGATTCCACTATTGTAAATGTCGCATTACCGGCGATGATGCCATCACTTGGCGCTAACCAAGAACAAGTCACGTGGGTGCTGACCTCCTACGTCGTCGCGGCAGCGGTAATGCTGCCACTGACCGGCTTTCTGTGCAATCGTATTGGCCAGAAGAAATTATTATTGATCGATATCGCTGGTTTTTTGATGAGCTCCGTCCTGTGTGGGATGGCCAGTGACTTAAACGTTATGATCTTCTTTCGACTGTGCCAAGGTGCCTTTGGTGCTGCACTTATTCCTATTTCACAATCCGTTTTACGTCAAACTTTCCCTCTCGAAGAACAAGGAAAGGCGATGGCTATTTGGGGACTCGGCATTATGGTGGCACCGGTACTCGGCCCCACACTGGGTGGCTTCATTACCGAACACGCTAATTGGCGCTGGATTTTTTACATCAACTTACCGTTGTGTCTCATCGGCTTTGTGATGACCACCATGTTCATCAAAGAAACCAAACGTGTCGCACAAAAAATTGATTGGCTGGGCATTGTTTATATGTTCATCGGTATTGGTGCACTACAAATTTTTCTCGATCAAGGTAATACAAAAAACTGGTTTGATTCACATTTAATTGTGGTGCTGTGTATCTCGAGCATACTGGCCATTATTTGCTTTATTGTGCGCAGCTCACGACACCCACACCCGGTGATTAAACTCAGTATTTTCAAAGATCGTAATTTTACCACCTGCACCATTTTGCTTGCCATGTTTGCGGCGGGTATTTTTGGTTTTTTAACACTTGAACCCATCATGCTGGAAACCGTATTCGGCTATACCGCTTTAATTGCGGGCATTACGCTGTCGCCCATGGGTATTAGCAGTGCCTTAATGATGATCGTGTCTGCTGGATTTATCCAACATGTCAGTGTTAAAGCACTGATCTCAACCGGCCTTGCCTTAGCGGCCATCGGCGTTTTTTATATGACCACACTTGGGTTACATGCAGCGCAATGGAACTTTATACTGGCTAACTCCTTTATCGGTGCGGGTATGGGGCTGTTTATGGTGCCACTCACCATGTATTCCCTCATCACACTACCACCACGTGATATTACCGAAGGCGCTGGCTTATTTGCCTATGGTCGAATGCTGGGCACCTCCATTGGCGTATCGTTATTAAGTACCTTAGTCACTCGTGAAACCCAAATTAATTGGAACCGTTTTGGTGGCCATATTAATCGTTTTAATCCTAATCTACACCATTGGCTCAGCGTACAACACCTGACCCTGACAAATCCAAAAAGTTATGGTATGTTGGCAATGACACTGCATAAGAGCGCCAGCATTGTTGCCTTTATTGATGCTTACATTCTCATTGCCGTGGTCTTGGTATTGCTCATACCCCTTGTTTTTCTGCTCAAACCAGTGGACATGAGGAAGGCTCAAATTGGTGGACATTAAGGAAGGAATGATGACAGACTGTCTCTTTTGTAACATTGCAAATGGCAACACACCGGCAACCATTGTCTATCAAGATGATGATGTCGTTGCGTTTGACGACATCAACCCCAAAGCACCTAAACATATACTGATTATCCCGCGCCGACATATCGCGACCGTTAATGACTTATCAGACGCTGATGCGGCACTTGCCGGTAAGCTCATACTCACCGCACGCGACCTCGCCGCAACACACGGTATCGCTGACGATGGTTATCGTATTTTAATGAACTGCAATCAACATGGCGGACAAGAGGTCTACCATATTCATCTACATTTGCTCGGTGGCCGCCAGTTAACCTGGCCACCCGGCTAAGCCTAACGAGACGCTCATGACAACGACCGACAACTTAAAAGATCACTACTCAAAAATACTCACTGATTTAGGTGAAGACGTGACACGCGAAGGCCTTGTGAAAACACCGTTGCGTGCGGCTAAAGCAATGCAAGATCTAACACACGGCTACAAAAGTAACCTTGACGAGATCATCAATGGCGCCATCTTTACGTCTGATGCCGATCAAATGATCCTCATTAATGACATTGAATTTTACTCGTTGTGTGAACACCACTTATTACCCTTTTATGGCAAGTGCCACATTGCCTATATCCCCGATAAAAAAGTATTGGGTATATCAAAGTTTGCACGCATCGTTGATCATTTTTCAAGACGCCTACAAATTCAAGAGGGGCTTACAAACCAAATCGCTGAGAGCATCTATGCATCCACTGGCGCTAAAGGCGTTGGTGTTATTATTGAGGCACAACATTTTTGCATGATGATGCGCGGCGTTGAAAAACAACACTCTAATATGAAGACATCCGTCATGCTCGGCAGTTTCAGGGAAAGCTCAGTTACTCGAAATGAGTTTTTGCAATTACTCGCTATTTAAACGGACTACTTAATTCGAGCTTGCCATCTGAACCAAACTTAAATATCATGAGGTCTTTTTAAAATTGGGGTAGCAAGGGTAGATCATGAGCAGAGGGGGTAACCGATCGACAGCAGCACAATCTGCTACTCAATTATTGGCGCGTTTCACTGGCATATTTAGTCCGGCGGTAAGGCACCTTCCTGCTGACAATTCCCCGGCGCAACCATGGACTCAATTTGCGACACCTTACGAAAAAGGGCCACACGGTATAATTTCGCCTGAATTCAAGGACCCTCGTATTCCTGAAGTGCTCAACCTTCTCTTATTGTGGGCATTTAAAGAGGCCTGCTACCAA
Source organism: Coxiella sp. (in: g-proteobacteria) (assembly GCA_002732805.1). Lineage (GTDB taxonomy): Bacteria > Pseudomonadota > Gammaproteobacteria > Coxiellales > Coxiellaceae. The sequence goes on along the minus strand of NVSS01000032.1, from coordinate 10,902 downwards.
ACCATGTATACGAATTTTTTTGCCAGCAACCTAAATCCCTATGACTACAGTACAACCTATACGGTGGATAGCTTTAATCCGGTGTTATTGGGAGTCGGCACCGCCCTCTCTGATAAAACCTCAATTGATGCCATTATGGAAATCATAACAACCGAAGTTACTGCCATGACTTCTGTACGTGCCGAAAGGCTCAATGTACCTGTAGCACAACTTGCATGGGGAACCGCTGTAGAAAATATCATGACTGCAATACTTAAAGTCCCATCACTGAATAAAATTAAACTCACGCCACTCCAAGCACTAAGCAAAGTCATGCCAGGGATATTTGAACTATTTTTTACGTCAAAAGAAAATCCAATGGGTATAAAGGTTAACGAATTTTTTAAAATCAGCGCAGCACACGCACTCTGCCACCCTATCTTGCTTGTAAAACTCTATATGCTATATGATCCATTTGGCATACAATTGCAACGCTCCTTAGGCACACTACCTGTAGATCGCATACGACTTGCTCAAACACTATTGAGAACGCATGCAAGAAAATTACCGGCTCTTGATGCACCCTTTGCAACACTTAACCTAGCTGCTAGAGGCTTAACAACCCATGTTACAGACGCCAAAGAAGAAGGTAGGGCTACCGGTTTATCGCTAGCTGCTGTACAAAAATATGCTGGTGATAAAACAAAATTATTTTTTGGCATTCCCACAGAGGGTAACTGGGCGGTTCTAAATCGACGGCTGCTGGAGGCATTGGCGGATCCTGATATGGAAGCTGCATTCCATAAACACGTCGAAGCTGCGCACTCACCCACCCACGCCGCACATTCTTAGTGAATAATTGGCAGAAAACACAACAACATGCTAACGTATTGCCATAGGGTAACAAGGAGTCTACCGTGCATCTGTCCGTCTTCATCTTTTCGATGGCGCTACTCATCACAATAATCGCACTTTTGAAGCCATTGGCCGAGAAAATCAATTTCCCATTTACCGTCTTGTTAGCGCTCATTGGCATCCTATTGGGTTACGTCATTCAGTATTATCGACATCTTGGTCTGACACATGGTTTCATCGCTGAACTCATCACCAACATCGGAAGCATCAATTTAACGTCTAAAGTCATTATTTTTATCTTTCTGCCCGCCCTCATTTTTGAATCAGCGCTCAATATTGAAGTCCATACGCTGATGAAGAATATTCGCCCCATTTTAATCCTAGCCATTATTGGCCTCATACTCTCAACCGTGATTATCGGCTACTCCTTAAGCCTCGAAGGCACCTTGGGCATTATCGCTTGTTTGTTAATTGGTGCCATTGCCTCAGCCACAGACCCGGTTGCCGTGGTCTCAATTTTTAAATCGATCGGCGCACCCGAACGCTTAAATATATTGGTAGAAGGCGAAAGTCTGTTTAATGATGCGACGGCTATTGTTTTATTTACCATACTATCGTCTATCTTAATTGATCACGCCACCGTCAACGTCCTCTCAGGCATCGGCTTTTTCCTAAAAACCTTTATTGGCGGTCTTGTGGTAGGCTACATCATCGGCACGGCGTTTATATGGGTAATTAGAAAATTGCTAACACAGCTAACCGTGATTATGACCTTACTCATCGCCCTACCCTATCTCAGCTTTATAACAGCCGAACATTTTTGTCATGTCTCCGGTGTATTGGCGGTCATCGCTAATGCCCTCGTTATTAATTCCTACGGCCGCTCTTCAATATTACCGAGCACGTTACATGAAGTACATTCGGTGTGGGAAGAAATCGCTTTCTGGGCAAACTCACTGATCTTCATCTTTACCGGCATTTTAATTCCCCGTCTACTCGCCAACATGACATCCACCATGTATCTATCAATAATCATATTAATTGTATCCGCCTTTGCGGCGCGCGCCTTGATTGTTTACGTCATGCTCCCCCTACTCTCGCGCTATAAACTTTGTGAAAAAATAAGCAGACGCTATCAAACTGTTATGTTCTGGGGCGCCTTACGTGGCGCTGTTTCGTTAGCACTAGCGCTGACCTTACTTGAAAATCCCGACTTAAACCAACAAACTGGCCAATATATTACGATTGTGATCACCGCGTTTGTTTTATTTACCTTATTCATTAATGCCACGACCATTCAAGCCGTATTAAATTGGCTTGGCATCACTAAACTTACAAAAAAAGAAGCACAGCTACAAAATAACAGATGGGATTATATTCACCAAAAAACATTGAGTGATGTCACCGCACAAAAAATAATAGACCTTTATGATGAAAGCAGCACAATGAAAGTTAAAAATAAATACATTGAACGGCATCAGCAAAGTGATCATCCCAACGCGCTGGATCAAACGCATAGAGAAACCGTTATTCTGCTCTCATTGATTTATCAAGAACGTGAATTTTATGCAAACTTATTTAATGAAGGCTACATCGACTCTAAAATTTCCGAATATTTTCGAATTCATCTCAATGACTGCCGCGAACGTGTTACTACAAATGGCATTGAGGGCTATAATGCGGCTATTAACGATATGTTTGCGCCAAACATCACCTTCACTATCGCCTTACGCCTACAGCGATTCATAACGCTCAATCGCTATCTAAAATACGCACTCACCAAACGCTTTAAGTGCGCGACGTTCTTTAAAAGTGCTACCGAACATCTCATTCATCATGACTTCGATGAATACACCACCCTTGGTGATCCACAACATATACAGGACTTTATGCACCGCTTGCTAACTTTACGCAAACACGTATCCGCTAAAATCAACCGCGACCTCATGCTGCAGTACCCTGAGTTTACCAAGAAAACCGAGCGCCGTTTTTATAAAATTTATATTAAATTAACGGAGTTAAAATACCTTAACCTGTTAAAACACAATAGTGGTATTGGCCCTCGTGTGTATGCGAGCATGCACCATGATATTGATCATGCGATTAAGAAAATAGGTGATCAACCACAGTTAGACCTCGGTCTTGATCCGGTGACGATGATGAAAAAAGTGTCTTTATTTTCATCGTTAGCAGATGCGCAAATCAACGCCCTGGCACATCATACTCAACCCTATCTCGCTATACCCCACGAGGTCATCTGTAGAAAAGGCGATTCATCGGATTGCATGTATTTTATTTCATCTGGCGTGTTAAAAGTAAACGTAACAAGCAACGACGTCTTTTTATCCAACGGTGAATTTTTTGGCGAAATCGCCTTAATTACCGGACAGCCACGTACCGCAACAGTGGTTTCAGAAACCTACTCAAATTTACTTATTTTAAAGAAGAAACACTTCGAACAGGCGCTCAAAGACTACCCCGAAATTATTGCCCGTATCACTAATGCAGCTCACGAACGCATTGCTCAAAATAAGCAATCATAAGTTAGCCGCAGTCCCTCACCGATAATCGACTTTAATGATTTCATACTCTACTTCGCCTTGTGGCGTATGCACAATAACTTCCTCATCGACAGACTTTCCAATTAAAGCGCGAGCAATCGGTGAGGTCACTGAAATCATATTTTGTTTAACATCAGCTTCATCTTCACCCACAATTTGATAGGTTACTTCTTCGCCGGTCTCACAATGTGAAATGGTCGTCGTTGCACCAAAGACGACTTTACCTTCGTTTGATAGCTTCGTAACATCAATCACGTGGCAATTGGATAGCTTTCCTTCCGCATCTTGTATACGACCCTCAATGAAGCCTTGCTCTTCACGCGCCGCATGATACTCAGCATTTTCTTTCAAGTCACCATGTGCACGCGCCTCGGCAATTGCTTGAATAACCGCAGGTCGTCGTACACGCTTTAATTCATCAAGCTCAGCACGTAAAGCGGCTTCGCCCTTTACTGTCATTGGTACTTTATTCATGTTTGCATCTCTTCATCTTTGTTAGGTAAGTAAAATTGCTCATAGAGCGTTTGGAGGCTATTTACATCTGAAATACGCGGGTAGTCAATAGATTGACAAGCGGCTTCCCCTCCGGCGAGTGTCGTCGTGTAACAAATCTTATGTTGAACAGCACTTCTACGAATAGTGAACGAATCTGCAATAGCTTGTTCACCTTCCGTGGTATTAATGATGAAATCAATATCATCATTTTTAATCATATCGACAATGTGCGGCCGGCCTTCGGTGACCTTATTAACACGCGTACACGGCACATCATTCGCCTGCAGCACAGCGGCCGTGCCACCCGTAGAAAAAATCTCAAAACCATGCTTTAATAATTGTCGCGCCACCGGCACTAATTTTTCTTTATCCGAATCTTTAACGCTGATAAACGCACGACCAGACCGTGGAATTTCCTGCCCACCACCAAGCCATGCCTTGGCAAATGCTTCACCAAATTCAGGCGCAATGCCCATCACTTCACCCGTAGAACGCATTTCAGGCCCCAGTATGGGATCCACCCCCGGAAATTTAGCAAACGGGAAAATCGGCTTTTTAATCGTGAAGAACGTTGGAATGCGCCCTTTCAACATGCCTTGCTCTTTAAGGGAGACACCCGCCATACATTTTGCAGCAATCGCTGCCAGTGGTAATCCTGTTGCCTTTGCCAAGAAAGGTACCGTGCGTGATGCCCGTGGATTGACTTCTATGATATAAATCTCATCATTTTGAATCGCAAATTGCGCGTTAACCAATCCAATAACACCCAATTCTTTTGCCATCAATGTCATTTGTTCGCGTAATTGATTTTGCACCTCAGGATCGAGGCTATGCGGTGGAAACGCACAAGATGAGTCACCGGAATGCACACCCGCTTGTTCAATATGTTCGAGGATACCCGCAATCATTACATCGGTACCGTCAGAAATTGCATCCACATCGATCTCAATGGCATCATCTAAAAAATGATCCAACAATAAAGGACAGTCTGGCGTCACTTGTTCGGCATTCGCCATATAGCGACACAACTCTTGCTCATGAAAAATAATTTCCATTGCGCGGCCGCCCAAGACATACGATGGACGCACCACGAGCGGGTAAGCAAATACTTTTGCTAAACGTAATCCTTCTTCAATACTACGTACCGTGCCATTGGGTGGCTGAAGTAAACCTAGTTTTTGGAGCATATGTTGAAAGCGTTCACGATCCTCGGCACGGTCAATCGCATCAGGCGATGTACCGATAATCGGTACGCCATTGGCTTCTAATTCTCGCGCTAATTTCAGTGGCGTCTGACCACCGTATTGAACGATCACACCTTTGGGTTTCTCCAGTGCTACAATTTCCAATACATCTTCTAAGGTTAATGATTCGAAATAAAGACGATCTGATATGTCGTAATCGGTGGAAACGGTTTCAGGATTACAATTTATCATAATCGCTTCAAAGCCTAATTCACGCACCGCCAGTGCAGCATGCACGCAACAATAATCAAACTCAATACCCTGACCAATACGATTCGGGCCACCGCCCAGTACAATTATTTTTTCACGCGTGGTGGGACGCGCTTCATTTTCTTCTTCGTAGGTCGAATATAAATACGCTGTGTCCGTGTCAAATTCAGCGGCACAGGTATCAATGCGTTTATAGACGGGCCGCACATCTAATGCATGACGGTGTTTACGAAATTCTTTCTCACTCACGTGCAATAGATTCGCTAAGCGAAAATCAGCAAACCCTTTGCGCTTCAAGCGGCGCATTAAAGCCGCATCAATATCTTGCATGCGCATATTGGTCATGGCCATTTCAATATCGACGAGCTCTTTAATCTGTACTAAGTACCAACGATCAATGCGCGTATAATCATACACGTCCTCTACACTAAAGCCAAAGCGAAAGCCATCGGCAACGTAACGTAACCGATGTGGTCCGGGACAACGCAATTCACTTATTAAGAAATCTTTTGTTTGTGTGTCAGAATACTCATCCGAATCCCAATCAAGTAGCGTTGCTAATCCATAGATACCTACTTCCAAACCACGTAATGCTTTTTGCAATGATTCTTGGAAACTCCGACCAATTGCCATCACCTCACCCACTGATTTCATCTGTGTGGTTAAGCGTGCGTTGGTTTGTGGGAATTTCTCAAAGTTAAAGCGTGGTATTTTAGTCACCACGTAATCAATGGTGGGCTCAAATGAAGCCGGTGTGCGATTACCGGTAATTTCATTGCGTAATTCATCGAGCGTGTAACCGACCGCTAATTTAGCGGCCACTTTAGCGATTGGGAACCCGGTGGCTTTCGAGGCTAATGCAGATGAACGCGACACACGTGGGTTCATTTCGATGACCATCACGCGACCATTATCTGGATTAATAGCAAATTGCACATTAGAACCACCCGTTTCAACGCCAATTTCACGCAATACCGCAATTGCCGCATTACGTAAGCGCTGGTATTCTTTGTCCGTCAGTGTTTGCGCGGGTGCAACCGTTATCGAATCACCGGTATGAACGCCCATCGGGTCAATATTTTCAATGGTACAAATAATAATACAATTATCATTTTTATCACGCACCACTTCCAGCTCGTACTCTTTCCATCCAATAATGGATTCATCAATTAATAGCTCAGTCGTTGGTGATAAATCCAAACCACGATTACAAATTTCTTCAAATTCATCACGGTTATAAGCGATACCACTACCACTGCCACCCATCGTAAACGATGGACGAATAATGGCGGGAAAGCCGACGTCGTCTAATACCGCCCACGCTTCCTCTAAGGTATGCGCTAACCCTGAACGTGGCGTCTCAAGGCCAATTTTAGTCATCGCCTCACGAAAACGCTGGCGATCTTCTGCCTTATTAATCGCATCTTGTGATGCACCAATCAATTCAACATTGTATTTCTCAAGCACCCCTTCGCGCGCCAAATCTAATGCGCAGTTCAATGCCGTCTGCCCGCCCATTGTTGGTAGCACGGCATCAGGACGTTCTTTCTCAATGATTTTGGCAACGACATCCCATTCAATCGGCTCTATGTAAGTGGCATCGGCTATATCAGGGTCGGTCATGATCGTTGCTGGATTCGAGTTAATTAAAATAACACGATAACCTTCTTCCTTGAGCGCCATGCACGCTTGTGTGCCCGAATAATCAAATTCACACGCTTGACCGATGACAATTGGCCCGGCGCCGATAATCAAGATTGAGTTTATGTCTGTTCTTTTTGGCATAGTGATTTTTCAGCTTTAGGTTAGTGCGTTAATTCATAAATTGGTCGAATACATCCATCACATCATGCGGCCCTGGGCTCGCTTCAGGATGCCCTTGAAATGCGTATGCTGGTTTGCTTTTATGGCGAATACCTTGCACCGTATTATCAAACAACGAACGATGCGTTACTTCCAGCGATTCAGGTAATGTATCACCATCGATAGCAAACCCGTGGTTTTGACTGGTAATGGCCACAAAGTCACGTGCAAAATCTTTAACGGGATGGTTGGCACCATGATGACCAAATTTCATTTTAAGTGTTTTAGCACCACATGCTAAGGCCAAAATTTGACAGCCTAAACAGATACCAAAAATGGGAATGTTTTTGTCGAGTAGTATTTTGGTCGCTTCAATCGCGTAATCACAAGCAGCAGGATCACCCGGACCATTTGATAATAAAACGCCGTCTGGTTTATGAGCTAACACATCATCTGCCGACGTTTGCGCCGGCACCACGATCACCTCAGCACCACGTGACGCCAACATGCGTAAGATATTCGTTTTAACACCGAAATCATAGACCACGACTTTCTTGCCTTTCATGCTGCTCGTCAACGTCAGCCACTGCGGGTCATTATCCGACAACATAAACTTTTCAGCTTTTTTGCGGGTGACATCTTTAGCTAAATCCATCCCTTCAATACCGGCAAAACTACGCGCAAGTTCGATGGCTTTATCTACATCAATGTTACCGGCCATAATACAACCGTTTTGCGCACCTTTGTCGCGTAGTATCCGCGTTAAGCGACGCGTATCAATATCAGCGATCGCGATGGTATTATGGCGCTCTAAAAATACGGACAAGGACTCTTGTGCACGCCAGTTACTTACAATAGGTGATAATTCACGGATTACGAGCCCAGCAACCTGAACACGACTGGATTCCATATCGTCAGCATTGACACCCACATTACCAATATGCGGATACGTCAACGTCACAATTTGTTCGGCATAGGACGGATCGGATAAAATTTCTTGATAGCCTGTCATGGCGGTGTTGAACACAACTTCACCAACTACGGCACCTGTCGCGCCTATGGAAGTGCCTGAAAACACACTACCGTCGGCGAGCGTCAGCACAGCCGGTGTACGTTCCAGCGAAAATACGCCCTCTGTCATGAGATTAAGACCTTACGTTATTATTTGGCATAGATTACAGGATTAGCCATCAATTGTGAATTGTTTTTGATGATTTTGGCGGATTGGGTCGGGATCCCTTGCTATCGCCAGTAGAGATTTTCACTTTTATATTCATATCAGTGAGAGCAAAAGAGAATAGAAGTGTCAATGGTGGCCTCTGTTGCAAAATTTACAATCGCGGCGCTGCCCTAACTGTCGGCCCCAAGCTCTGAATTAACTCAGCACGCCTCTTCCTAAAAAAACGAGTCTCATGTCCAGCTTGCTCATAGTGCTGGTGGCGGTTCACTAATAACGCTGCTCTTGAGTCTGGCCCCGACGTTGTTGATAGGGTATGAGCGCTTCTTCATGGCTTAGCTGACTGGCACATATCACAGCCTCACCCACGGCACAAGGGCAACTAAAGAGCGCTTCTTTTCTTAACTCAAAATAGCGCGTCAACGCTGCCGTATTTATAGCATAAAAATCACACAATGACGCGCTCATGGCGAAAAAGTGTCAATGGTGGCGAATCTCAGGTTTTCTTCATCTTATCAGATAGATAATTTTGATTTTTTGCCATATTCAACATGGCTAACTTCGATTTTTATCTTATCAATAAAATGGAATAAAGCTGAGAGCAGCTACCATTGATACCCAAATTTGCATAGCCCTAAACAAGACCATCCTTTAATTTTGCGATATAATGCTACTTGGTATGTGATCCTTCATCAGTATACCTTTAGTTAATGATGAGAGGCTCATTGGTATAATTAAGACAAAACATCAATCAATGGATAACTTACTATGACTGCTAATCTCCCTTCATTTATCTATGGCACAGCCTGGAAAGAAGACTACACAAGCACTCTTGTAGAACAAGCATTAGAAGCTGGATTTACGGGTATTGATACCGCTAATCAACGTAAGCATTATTTTGAAGAGGCCGTGGGACTGGGACTCGAGAAAGCCTACGCCAAAAAAATCGTATCACGTGAAAAACTATTCTTACAATCAAAGTATACCTATCCTAATGGCCAAGATAGCCGAAAACCCTATGATGAAGACACGGATTTTGCTACTCAGGTGCAGCAGTCTTTTGATAGCACTCTAGAGCATCTTAAAACTGATTACTTAGATTCCTATATTCTGCATGGCCCTTATAGTGCCGTGGGGTTGACTGACGAAGATAGACAAGTTTGGCAAGCAATGGAAACTATTTTCCAACAAAAAAAGGTGCGCTTTTTAGGCGTGTCGAATATCAGCTTAAATCAATTAATTGAACTGATCGATTATGCTGGTATAAAACCATCTTTCGTGCAAAATCGTTGTTTTGCCCACACAGAGTGGGATAAAGAGATACGTGAACTTTGTATAGATCATAAGATTATTTATCAAGGATTTTCGTTATTAACAGCCAACCAGAGTGAATTGCAAAATCCAAAAATCGACCAAATTTCGAATGATACCGGAAAAACAAAAGCGCAAGTTATATTTCGGTTTGCTCAACAGATGAAAATGATACCCTTAACAGGGACAACAGATTTGCTCCATATGAAAGATGATTTAGCAGTAACTGATTTTGAACTAACGCAAAATCAGTTGCAAACAATACAGGTAATCGCTAGACCAAGTTAACTCGTTGTTAATTCAGAGTGATTAACAATGCCAAATTGAACGTAGATTTTCTTAACTTAGATTTAAGTGGGATGAGCCTGGCATCATAGGAGTTAATATGAAATGCTCAGATAAGAAAATAATCATAACTGGCGCTAACCGTAGTATGGGCAGACAAATGGCCATCATCTTTGCAAAGGAAGGCGCTGATATTGTTATTAGTTATCGCAATAGTAAAGAGGGTGCTCTCGAGACCGTTAAAATCATTAAATCAACGGGAGGTAATGCATTAGCACTTCAAGCAGACTTTTCAAGAATGGCGAACGTACGCTCTTTTGCTATAGATGCAATGGATCATTTGGGACGTGTTCATATTTTAATTAATAATGCCGGCATGTTATGCCGAGAAATATTATTTGAATTCACCCCTGAAAAAATTCAAGACGTCTTTCAGGTGAATACTATTTAATCATTATACTTATCTCAGCTATGTGCAAAAGACATGGTGGAGAAAAATAATAAGGGGTGTATTATAAATATTTCATCCATTGCTGGCACAATCACCATGCCAAAAGGTGTTGGCTGTGCTGCTTCAAAAGAAGCAATGAATAAATGGACACAAAATACAGCGCTAAATTTAGCGGAGTACGGTATTAGAGTGAACGCTATTGCTCCTGGTGTCATTGAATCGGGTATGAATGAAGATACCGCAAAAAGCAATCCGGAATTATGGGCGTACTATGTGACGAATATTCCTCTTAAAAGACCAGGTACTCCAGAAGATATAACTAACATGGCCGTTTTTTTAGCTTCGGATGAAGCAGATTGGGTTACCGGTAAAATTTTCGAAGTTGATGGCGGCCACGTTTTATGAGTGGTATAAAGTTTACCAATCTAGCAATTAGCCATGTTGAATATGGCTAAATTCGATTTTTATCTTATTAATAAAATGTAATAAAGCTGAGATTAGCCACCATTGACACCCACATCGATTGAGATT
>NVSS01000031.1 GCA_002732805.1 Coxiella sp. (in: g-proteobacteria) | reverse complement strand
CACGCCAAATGACTAAATTATTATTTTTTGTTTACCATAGCGCCCAAATTAAAGCACCGTTGTTGGCTGCTCTGCCTATTGCAGGAAAAGACGGCACGTTGGCGGGGCGGATGATTGGTGAAGGGCGTTCTGAGAGCATTCATGCGAAAACCGGTTCGATGACAGGGGTTTCTTCCCTGGTAGGCTATGTTATTACGCATCATCATGGTACGCTGACATTCGCAATCATGGCCAATAATTTTGTTGGCGGACGATCACCCTATATCCGTTTAGAAGATCGTATTTGTGAAGCATTAGCGCGAGTATAGTTATATGGATGCATACGCTGTTTTTGGCAATCCTATCGAGCACAGTTTGTCGCCTGATATTCATAAAATGTTCGCAGAGCAAACAAGTCAAGCTTTGACCTACGAGAAAATACAGGCGCCGTTGGATGATTTTTCAGCGACAATTACCGCGTTTGTTGAACGCGGCGGTAAGGGAGCAAATGTCACCCTGCCGTTTAAGGTGCAGGCATTTCAATTAGCCTCGAAAAAATCGCAGGCAGCCATTGACGCGCAAGCGGTGAATACGTTGGTCTTTCACGATGATGGTACGGTAGAAGGTTGTAATACGGATGGCATGGGTTTAATCCAAGACCTCACGCACAATCATCATTACTCACTTCGTCAAAAACGTATTTTAATTTTAGGTGCCGGTGGTGCTGTACGTGGCATTGTAGCGCCGTTATTAGAGCAAGCCCCCGATAAACTTGTTATTGCTAATCGTACGCAAGCAAAGGCGATGAGCTTAGCCGAGCAATTTCAATTTATGGGATCGATTGAAGGACGTGGGTTGGATGCAATCGACGATGGTCCCTATGATTTAATTTTACAAGGCACAAGCTTACGTGATGATCAAACCATCGCTTTACCCGATACGTTAGTTGGCGCACATACGTGGTGTTACGATTTAAACTATAACCGCGAAGCGCAAACACCGTTTGTCAGCTGGGCGGTGGGTCGTGGCGCTCAAAAAGCGTTAGATGGCGTGGGGATGTTAGTTGAGCAAGCCGCGGCTGCGTTTTACATTTGGCGTGGTATTTACCCCGATACGAGCGCGGCCATTCAGCAGTTCTCGAGCGCCTGAGCGTATAAAGTAGCGGTTTGTAATGTAGATCGAAATGGCAGTCACACCAATGCCACCTAATATATCCGCAAGGTAATGCCATCCCGTTGATAACGTTGAGATGAGCACGAGCGCTGCCAATAATGCAGCGGGGTAACGTAGCCATTTGTGATCCCATGCGACGTAAGCAATCAAGAGCGCCCAAATAACATGAAAAGAGGGGAAGCCAATGATGCCTGCAAAGATAAGGTCTATTGAGTGGTGCGTATGTATCGCATGAAATTGAAAATTATTTAAGTATTGGCTGTCCATGAAATAAGACGAGTGGAATGAGCTTGATGGATTGGTGGTCGGCAAGAAATAGTAAATCGTAAAACCAATAATACACGACACAATCAGGCCAATAAAAAATGTATAGACTTTCTTCTTATCGTTTAAGGCGGCAAGCACAAACGGTGCAATTTTTAAAACATTGAGTAGCTGAATGTAGGCTGTGTTAAGAACGTCGTTGAGCCACGGATGACCATGTACAAATTGCATGACGTGTTTCTGATGAAATCCAACGAATAAATCAAAATGATAAAAGGTATGATTTTGCAGTGAGAATGGAGTCGTAAAGGCGCACGTCTCTGCGAATAGAAGGAGTATGCATGTTAGGCAGGTAAACCCAATGGTCTTAGCAATGAGCGCGATGCGGGGATAGATGTTTTGAATGAGAAAGCCGGCGACAAGCCACATGCCCGACATAGCGACGTAAGCATGCCTATGGAGGACCACCGTTGAGAAGCCTTTGAACATATAGTGCGCATGCTGTGAATTCCACAAAAAAGCGGTGGCACATAGCATCAACAGCAGGCCACATGAAATCAGCAAGTTAGTATCATATCTCGTCATAATCTATTGATTTTATTGTTTATGTTGATTTATTGTACGCTACAAACCTTAAGAGAGGATTAAATTGATAGCTTAGCGTAGTGTTCAGCGCTGTAGGTGATGTGTTCGATTTCTTTGGCAGTGAGCGCACGTATTTTTTTGGCGGGCGAGCCGAGGTAGAGAAAGCCACTTTCTAAGCGTTTACCGCTCGGCACGAGGGAGCCGGCTGCAACCATGACATTTGATTCTACGACCACGTTATCCATTAGGCAGCTGTTCATGCCAATAAGGCAGCGATCATTGATATGGCAGCCATGTAAGGTGCAGCGATGCCCAACGGTGACGTAATTGCCAATCACAACGGTTGATCCCTCAGGTTCGTATTCGCTGACGTGATTGACATGGATAATCGTACCATCTTGTATGTTCGTGTAACTACCGATGCTGATCCAATTGACGTCACCGCGCACAACGCACATCGGCCATACCGAGCTATGCGCGCCGATATTCACATTGCCAATCACTAGGGCCGTATCGTCTATATATACGCCATCATGAATGGAGGGGCTGATTTCTTTATAGTTACGTATTGTCATGCACATAGTTTATGATTATTTTCCGGTTTTTGCTACAATGACGGTTAACATTTTCATACGAGGTAAATTATGACATTAGATGCGTTTGTGGGCACACTCCCTAAGTTCAGTGCAATAAAGATCGATACGATTGAGGCGGATTTAACACAATTATTAGCGGATAACCTATCACAGATAGAAACACTGTTAGCGCAGGACGGACCGTACACGTGGGCTAATTTAATGCAGCCTATGGAAGGTGCGGATGACACGCTCGGCAAATTTTGGTCGCCGATTAGTCATTTAAATAGTGTGATGAATAATGATGCATTGCGTACTGTCTATGAAGCGTGTATTCCAGCATTATCAGATTATGGCACGCAGGTCTCACACAATCGTAAATTGTATGAAGCCATCCAATCAATTGTTGATGGCGATGAATACGCCACGCTTGATGAGGCGCAACAAAAAATTCTCGACAATGAATTACGTGATTTTAAATTATCCGGTGTCTCGTTATCGGCAGATAAAAAAGAGCAATTTGCTAATATCAGCAAGGCGCTGTCTGAGCTTGCCAATAAATTTGACAATAATGTGCTCGATGCCACTAAAGCTTGGACGCGAGAGATCAGCGATGAAGCTGAGCTAATAGGCATACCAGACTTAATGAAGCAGCAGTTTAAAATGGCAGCGGAGCAACAGGATAAAAAAGGCTGGTTAGTAACGCTCGAGATGCCTTCTTATATAGCGGTCATCATGCATGCGGATAATCGTCAATTACGCCAAGATATTTATGAGGCCTACACGACGCGTGCGTCGGATCAAGGCCCCAATGCAGGGCAGTGGGATAATTCTGAGGTGATCCAGGATATTCTAACAAACCGTTTAGCGCTCGCTCATTTATTAGATTTCAAGAACTATGCTGAAATATCGTTAGCAACGAAGATGGTGAAAGAAACTCAGCAGGTGCTTGATTTCTTGAATCAACTGGTCGATGCCTCGTTAGATCATGCGGGTCAGGAATTTACAGAGTTAAAGGAATTTGCTAAAGACACACTGGGGGTTGATACGTTTGAAGCGTGGGATGTGACGTACGCCAGTGAAAAGCTGCGCGAACAGCGTTATGCGATTTCACAAGAGGAGTTGCGGCCGTATTTTCCAGAAGCGCAGGTGATTAAGGGATTGTTTGAGATTGTGGGCAAGTTGTTTGGCGTTACCTTGAAGCCGATTAAAAATGCAGACACGTGGCACCCGGATGTGACTGTGTATGCCATGTATAATGCGCACGATGAGCTGATTGCTGCCTTTTATTTTGATTTGTATGCGCGCCAAAATAAACGCGGTGGTGCGTGGATGGATGATTGCCAAGGGCGTCGCCGTACCAATGGTGATGTGCAATTGCCAGTCGCTTATGTGACGTGTAATTTTGCAGGCCCCACGGGCGATGTGCCGGCTTTATTTACACACGATGAAGTGGTGACCTTGTTCCATGAATTTGGCCATGCAACGCAGCATTTGCTGACCAAAATTGATTATGCGGATGTATCAGGGATTAATGGCGTACCGTGGGATGCGGTGGAAGTGGCCAGTCAGTTTTTGGAAAATTGGGCATGGCAACGTGAGTCGGTAGCGATGATCTCTAAGCATTACAAGACGGGTGAGGCCTTGCCTGATGCGTTATTCGACAAAATGATTCGTGCGCGCAATTTCCAGTCAGCCATGGTCATGATGCGCCAACTAGAATTTGGGTTGTTTGATTTTGAATTGCACTTATCGTTTGATAAAGATGAAACAGAGCAGGTGCAGCACATACTAAATAAAGTGCGTGAACGCGTGACGGTGGTGCCTGTCCCGAGCTTTAATCGTTTCCAAAATGGATTTTCACATATTTTTGCGGGCGGTTATGCGGCAGGTTATTACAGCTACAAGTGGGCTGAGGTCATGGCGGCAGACGCGTTTGGATTATTTTTAGAAGAAGGTATTTTTGATCAAGCGACGAGTAAAAAATACCGCGAAACATTTTTGGAAAGTGGTGGTGCGAAAGAGCCGGCGGATTTATTTGAAACGTTTCGTGGACGCGCGCCGCAAATTGAGGCCTTATTACAACAATCAGGGATAACACAATGAGTGAGCAGGAACAGAAGAAACGCGCCGCTGAGGCGGCACTTGAATATATCAAGGATCATCGCGTGATCGGCGTGGGCACGGGCACGACGGTGCATTGCTTTATTGAGGCGCTTGCATCGGTTAAGGGACAGATTGATGTCGCCGTGGCAAGTTCAGTCGATACCGCTAATCGTTTGAAAGCGCTTGGGATTGACGTTCAAGATTTAAATGCGGTGGGGACGATACCGGTTTACATTGATAGCGCTGATGAAGTTAATGCGCATCGTGTGCTGATTAAAGGTGGAGGTGGCGCCTTAACACGTGAAAAAATTGTGGCGGCATCGAGCAAACAGTTTGTATGTATCATTAATGAGCACAAAAAGGTGGATGTGTTGGGTGCGTTCCCATTGGCGGTGGAAGTCATACCTATGGCGCGCGGTTATGTGGCACGTCAAATTGTAAAATTAGGTGGTAGCCCGGAATATCGTGAGGGCTTTGTAACCGATAATGGGAACATTATTTTAGATGTGCATGCGTTACATATTGTGGATCCCATTGCGCTCGAAGATCAGTTGAATGGCATCGCAGGTGTCGTGACCAACGGTATTTTTGCGAAGCGATCAGCAGATGTGGTGCTGATGGCAACGGATAATGACGTCGTGACGCTATAACCAGTATTGTATCCTCATGCCTGGTCGTTAAGTCGTTACCGCAGATGCTTGTTTTTGTTGCAGTGCGCGCTTATAAGCGTCTATGCACGCGGCCATCACATGATTAAATTGAGACTGCGCATTAGGGTGCACTAACTTAAAGAGCTCTTTTTGCAAAATGGATTGCAATAATCTTAAGTCAGCGGTGGGTGTGTCCGCATCCATTTCCTTAGTATGCGTATCGCCACTAATTAACCAGCCGGGTTCGATTTTTAAGCGGTCACAATAAGCAACCAACGTGGTTGGGTTTAGTGAGCGTTTACCCGTTTCGTGTTGTGAGTATGTTGATTCAGGGATTCCATGTTTTCGCGCAAACGATCTTGCCGATTTAAATCCTAAAGCTCTCCGTGCTGTTTGTAACCGTTTCCCTATTAGTAAATCTACTTCAGTCATCTCCTAGCTCCCTCGACTCTGCTTAGTTTTCGGTTAAAACAAGCTTCAAAAATACCACCACTTTTCAATTAATGCAAGATGAATGAATGTCCATTTCAATCATCTTGCTATACGTAATAAGATGCGTATAATGGCCTCCACGTTATTTACTTTCACCTAAACTACTAACGGTGTATACTCTCTTGACAATATACCGACAAACGATGGAACGGGAGGTTGATCAATGCTAGTACTGACGCGCTGTGTAGGCGAGAGGTTGATCATAAATGATGGGGAGATTCAGTTGAATGTCCTTGAGATTAAAGGAAATCAGGTGCGCATTGGTATCAATGCACCCAAGCACGTTTCAGTGCATCGCGAAGAAATCTATGATCGCATTCATTCAAAAGATAAAGATAAAGCGTAATTTATTATTTCTAGGGTGTTTTTTTGCTTCAGTGGGGGCTTAAGTATTGCTTAAGCTTGTGTTAAGAAAATGTGTGTATGCTAACGCATCTTAAATAAGTGAGTATTCTTTATGGTCGATCAAGCCAAGCGTGCAAAAGAGGTGTATGAAGTTTTTTGTAAGCTTAACACGCGTAATACGGTTAAAAAACGCGGTAAGGTCGTGTGCCGTGACAGCGATTCATTTTACACGCCCGAAAAAGCTGTCGAAAATTTCTACAACGCCATTCTTAAAGCAGAAGAACAAACCGCATTAGAGCGCGTGGTGTTGGTTGCTTTGCGTGACCTTCCAAGACGTGAAATTAAAGCACTTGGCGATCGCCTGAAGTGTCATTATTTAGAACACATTCAAGCGTTGGAAGTGACGGCATAATCTAGGCCGGTAGATTCTTCGGCTATGTTAGCGCGTTGATTGACATCTTTTCGCGGTGGGAGCAGCATGGCCCCAGCTACTGTACTAATTGGCGGTAGCTTCTTGTCTCCAACGCCTCCAACGTCTGCTGGCGCTAGACCATCAGGGAAGCCATCATCAGGCGGCGACGATGGCCTGGCTGGCGACACCACCTTAACTGCATCGTCGGTTAGTGATACCTTAGCTCTTAATGAATCAGTAGGAAAGAGGCGTGCGCCTATTGCAGGTCCTGCTGAATTAACAGAAAAGGAGGCATCTCTTGCTTGTGAGATTAGAGCAACACATTTTGTTTTTAAATTCGCTTTTTCATCCCTGAGTGCGGCCATGCCGTGTATTGTGAAAGGGCGCTTCTCCCTATTAACAATCGCTTCAAGCTGGATAACTTTATGTCGGCTAACGCTAGGCGGCATACTTTTTTGATGTTTTTTTGCATCAGCTTCTCTCTCGCGGTGCTGTATTTTGACCGCATCAGCGTCATGAAGTGCTTGAATATAAGATTGTAATACACCGAGCGATTCCCATTGGCGCGTAGAGATATCCGGTATATGCTGATAAAAATCAATGGTGGCATCTTTAATTAATTTTAAATATGTTTTTGATGCGGCGGGTATATTTGGTAGATGCGCTTGTAATAACCGGAAAATAATAAGTAATGCATCATTTTCTGCCATGGATCCCCGTGTGTTTTGAAGCGCATTTAAGGAAAAGAAAAAGGTGGCGGCCTCTTTAAATTTAGTTGCTTTCTTAGGCGCCAGTGGGCCCCAGCTCTCTTCATAGTTATGCCGCTTGCATATTTCTTCCAGTTTTATATCGACAACATCACCTACATGCACGCCAACACTATTTTTTAATTCCCCCTTAACGACATCAATTGGTCGTGCATCTATTCGGAGTGAGGCATAGGATAGGTAGATGTTATTTCTAAGCGTTAAGCGTCCATTTAAGAGTTGAAATTCTTTGTCTCCTATTCCGCCTTTCAAGTCGCTATGTGTGGACATCGCGTGCAA
Organism: Coxiella sp. (in: g-proteobacteria); assembly: GCA_002732805.1. Lineage (GTDB taxonomy): Bacteria > Pseudomonadota > Gammaproteobacteria > Coxiellales > Coxiellaceae. The sequence continues at coordinate 14,953 of NVSS01000031.1, read as the reverse complement.
TAGGTTCGCAATGAAATCTCCAGCAAACGAGGATGTGGCCGTTGTTGCGCTGTCTGCTGATGGCGTATAAGCATGTGCAAATAGTGAGTAATGCGCCGCTTCCATCGAAACGAAGCTGGTCTCATGTTGTGCTGCAAAGTCTGTGGGGTGAGCTGCTTTATCAAGCGTTCCACACAAGGCATGTGCTGACTCGGAAGATGAAAGCGCTAGTGTTACGCCTGTCATGCGATCTTTAATATACTGCATTACTTTAGCTGGGACAATCCATGTTGCCGTGTCATCGGTAGGTACTGCAGTTGCAGGTAGGTCAAGATGTGCTTCATGCTTTGCCCGCTCGCTACGTGGAAGCTGATTAATAGCGGTAACCATAGCGGCCCAGGTAGGATAAGAGGATTCATAACCTTTAAATAGTGCGATTAGCCTGTCTCGTGTAGCTTGCGGCTGCACTTTAAACAAAGCTGTTTCTTTAAGCGCATTGAGCTCCTTGATGACTTTCTCAGCCGCACTCAGGTGTTCGACAGAAAAAGATAAGTCAGACAGTTCAGTGCGATTGATTATGAGCTCGAGTAGTAGCTGGGTTGCTTCTGCTTGTCTAGGTGTATCCAGCGCTGCAAATTGGGTTGCCAGCTCAGGGTCAACAAGACTCGCTTGAAGGCCAGTTTTAAATAGTGCTAATTGGCGGCGTGCCTTTGCTTCTGCTAATTCGTCTTGTAGCCCAAGTAATGTAACAAGTGGTTCATTGGCTGCTTTCTCTAGTATAGAAAGGGCGGGTAAAGAAGCCTGTTTCAATTGGCGTATGATTGATGTTGCTACACATTGCTTTAATTTGGCCAGTTCATCAGCTGTTAGTGTAAGTTTATTTACAATGATCAGCATATCATGTACGTGGTTGTAATCCAGCCGTGCAGCGATACGGTCTATGGCTTCAACCAGGTGAGGCAACACGCTTGCGTTTAAATCAGACGTTAAACCTAAAAGCGTATACGATTTATCTAATATAGCATTGAGGCTATCAACGCTATGTTCTATTTGTTCGAGAGCAGCAGCACCTCCCATTTTTCGTACGAGAGCAGCAACATATTGGTCTGCACTGAGTTTCGCATCAGCTTTGAAGCTACGAGAATATACAAGTTTTCCCCTTAAATCTCGCGCTTTTAACGCCTCTGTGCCTAGAAGCGCTCTAAGATGTTCCACGGCCTCTTTCGTGGTGATTATTGTTCCCTTATATTGTCTTTTTTCACTGCCAAGAGATTGAATTTTTTTGAGCAATATTTTTTCAGGGCTCTCTGGCTCTTGTTCTTGCCGCTCCAACTGAGCGTTTATTATGTCTTTTAATGCGCTAACCTCTGCGGGTGTGAAAGCTGCAAGTGTTAAGTGTACGGCGGAATAACGATCCTCATTCGGATATGCCGAGGCAGCGCTACTGACGCGTGCAAATAAGTCGCTCTCAGTAGACTCGAAGGGGATTGAGAGTAACCACGCATGAATTTTTTTAATAATAACAGGCTTCAGTTTCTCTGAAGCTTTAGGGCAGCCGGCAAGCTGCAGAAATTTAAAAACGGCACCCGGGCTATCAAAGGTCGTTTGATTGAGACGTGCTAACCAGTAATCCTCTGTTAAAGTTGATGCTAGCGCCTTTGTCGATAGTGTATTTTGTAGGTTGCCTTGGTAAATTTCTTTGATTAGGTATGTTGCTTTATAAGGTGTGGTTTGAACATAGTCGAAGTCATAAAAAATGGGTTGTTTGGCAGTGTGATCGATAAAATTCACATTAGCATAAGGGCCGCTAGGGTCGTTGAGTTCGGCGAGAAGTTGAGCGGCTTGTGCTGTTCCACCTTTAGCGAATGAGTCGAAATAGTGCTCAAGCTGTGCTTGGCATAATTCGATTAGCCTATATTGCTGATATTCTTTAACTTCTTTAACTTCTTTAACTTCTTTAACTTCTTTAACTTCTTTAACTTCTTTAACTTTTATATCTTTTTTATCTTCATGGCGTAAAATCATTTGAAGTAGCCCACTGCCAATAAGATTTTCGGCATAAATGCCAGGGCGCTTTAAAAATTCATTTACACTATGGTAAGAAAAGGAGGTTCTATTGAGAATGCGTGGATCAATAGGGGTGCTTTTATAGGCAGCATTAAGAAGCGCCTTAGAAACGTCCTCAAAGGGCATAAATAACTTACCAAGCTGGACAGGTAGATCGTTAAATTTTTCTTGAGCCAGAAAGCGTTCGAATTCATCGAAGGCGTCCATATTTTGTTGCCTAACAAGCGTTGCAAGTTGATGCTGTATGGCCTTTAGAGTGGGCGGGCGGAGTTCGCCTCTCCGTGGTTCGCGCAATAAAACCGTTTCAAGTATGCCGGATGAATAAATGTATCCTGATTTAGAAAGTGTGCCAATGGCTTGATCATCGAAGGATATCCATTTACGTATGCTGTCATCGAGGCGCTCCCCAGCATCTATACATGCTTCCGCGGCTCCTTGCACGGCGCTATATGAGGCACGTACCCCTGCGTTAGGCAGGCTTATCTTCTTTAATAGCTTACTGTAGTCGACAAACGTCTCGGGATGTATCGCAAGTTCCGAGCCTTTTAGAGCCTGTTTAATGTAGGCAGCGGTATAGTTCCGTAATAATGTTTTGCATTCAGCGATCAATGGGTCATTATTGACAGTTAGATCGACACTTGTCAGAAGCGCATGCATCATGCCACTGTTAACAAGTTTGATAATATCGACACGAGCAAAGGCTGCAATAGTGTCAGGGGTCAGCTGTTTCTTACAGAGCGCCCTCATGTCGATGGCGGGGCCATCGACAGCATGGCCATAAATCAGATGAATGTACTTAGCTATATCGCCTGATGTAACGCTCTCTACGGATTGTACAGACGCAGCGCTAACAGCGGACTCGGCACGTGCTCTTTGCGGTGCTTGGATAAGGGCGCTGTCAGCCGTTCGTATGTCCTCAATAGACGACGCTAAGGCTTGGTTTAGCTTACCACTGCCGACAAACAGGCTTGTAAACCAGTTGCGAGATGTTTGGCTATGAATGCTTTGAACAGTAGCAGCCAGCTCTGTGAGCGCACGGTTTTTGTCAACAATCAATGTGCCGCTTAAAAATTTATCACAAGCATTCAATAGATAGTTACTTTGTTTTTTTCTATTTGAGCTTGTCCACCACCATTTAGCAAAACCGGTTCGACTGCGTCGTTGTTGCTCGTATTGAAGTACGTGGTGATAAAGATTAAGTACAGTGCGATGGAGGGGGTCACATATTTGGTTATTATTGTCAGTGACAAGTTTTTTTAATATAGCACTGCGCTTGGCGTCTTGGCCAGCTATGTGCGGGGCATCGGCTGTTAATGGCGCTCTTGATGCTTTCCAAGTGGCATGTAAGTCAGTCACAAATATATTAGCAATGCTGTCTTTATAGGCGTCCTGTTGTGACTGCAGTGATTGTAAAGCACTCTTGAGCTCAGGGGTGTGGTCGGCTAGCCCAGAAAAATCAATAGCATTCAGTCTGTCTAGGTCTGTGAGGCCGCTGGATTCTGGGTTATAGGCATTAAGGCGGTCTCTATGCGCCTCTGCCTGTTCAGACATATCACAATAGTCAGCCGCTTCTTTAGTTACAGGGTCTAGCTCCGGAATACCTCTATTGATTTGGATTTTATCCCCCCAAAAAACCTCCACATTAAGTCTGTTTTGTTGATCATCTGATAATTTGTCAGGGGTGACTAAGTCTGCTGGATCAAGAAATTTCGTGGGGTCAGGGTTGCCTAGGTCTATTTCGATGCCAGGGATGCCCTTCACACGCTTATTTTGAAAAAAGCGGCTAAGTTGGCATATAAGCAGGATAATTAATTTTCGTAAGTCGCTCTTGCCAAGCACGCCACCTTTTATGCTAGCCTGCGCCTCATTAAGGGCGGTTAACAATTGTTCCAGTGTGCTGCGTCCATTAAGAAACGTACCACACTTTCTAAGAATACTATTTCGTAACTGTATCCGTATCGGTGAGTTATCTTTGGATTTGTATGCTCCTACCGTTGTCCCAACAAGATGTGTAACAATAGCATGCGTATGTAATGCGGGCGCTACACGCTTAAGATGCTCCTGTGTCTTCTCGTCTGACGCCACCGCACCGTTTTGTAGGTAACGTTTCTGGAATTGCTCAGCATCATCTACTTGTTTCAGGTAAGCATCGCGAGTTTCGATGAGGTCTGACTGTATGGCGTGAACTTCGCTCCAATATAGGGAGAGCTTATTCATTATGGCCTGAACTGAAAAGAGAGGAATATTAATGGAGGAAGCAGTAATTTTTTTTGCAGCAAGAAACTCAGAAAAAGAACTAAGCGGCCCCGCAGCTTTTTGTGCTACTGGTGATGGAGTGATGTCTCCTCTCGAACCGCGTCTACTCATGGTAGTGCCTCGTTTATCCAATCTCGATCCCTGAGGTGGTTAAATAACGATCCGTCGTTACTACTAGACTAGTACACTTATATTAACGAAATCTTAAAGACTATGACATTAATTTGTGAATTTTAATAAATAATCATTACGGTAGCGTGCAGCAATAATACAGATATAGCTTATTGAATATTAATGCAATAATACAATGGTTAAAATATAGCCTATACTCTCTATATGTACGCAGAAACAGGAGGAACCCTTAAGGATAGATTAACTATTTGTAATTTTATAGAAGGAGAGATTTATGCAAGTTCCAGCTCAAGTAACATTTCGAGACGTCAAACATTCACCAGAAGTTGATGATCACATCAATGAGAAGGTCGCAAAATTAGGTCAATATGCAGATAATATTATTTCCTGCCAAGTGGTTGTTGAGTTTGCTAGTAAACAGAAGCAAACAGGCAATCAGTATAATGTGCGAGTCGTTGTAAATGTGCCTGGTAAAGAACTGGTTTCAACACATAATCAAGATGAAAATATGTATGCAGCAATTCGTGATGCATTTGATGATATGACTCGTCAGCTTGAAGACTATGCCCATATCTTACACGGTAAGGTAAAGCATCATCCCGCCGTGCTTGACGGCAAAGTGGCGCGTGTGTTCGACGAAGGCTATGGATTTATTGAAACGGCGGAGGGTGACGAGTATTACTTTAATGAAGACAATGTGGTACACCCCAAATTCGCAAGCTTGAATGTGGGGGCAAAGGTACACTTCATTGAATTTATGGGGGATGAAGGGCCGCAAGCGCATCGTGTGAGCGTGCATCGGCGCGATGAAGCGCATAACTAACATTCGGTGCCTGGCACCAACGGTCTAACTGCCGCCTATTTGCGCCGTTCCTGGCATAATGGGTGGTATGTCTGTTCAATTACTGCTATATTTCCGGAAAATTTTTAATGATGCGTATCATAGCCGAGGATTCAATACATTATGTTCGATCAAACACTCAAAGGTGCCACATTAAGCTGTATTCAGGAAGGCTATCCGACGGTGGACTTTAATGAGGTATTTAAGGTCACGGGTGAGCAGCTTAAGGGTGTGAAGAAGGCACTCAAAAATCTTGAGGAAGGCGAGGTACTGCTCTGTACCGATAAGCGTGGCACGCGATTGGGGCTTACTAATTCATTCGTTAAAAAAGGCAGTGATATTTATGCGATTGCCGTGACAGGACCATTTATTAAGGCAGGTTCCTTTTTTAGTTTTACGCTGGCTATGCGAATAACTACCGCAGTCACTATGTTGCGACACCTCAATAGAGGCCGCCCGTTTTTTGGCTTTCGAGCGCCGTTGCTGGAGGCGCAAGAGCCGATGTGGAGCCGGGGTGCTCAGAGGCTTTTTTCACCTGCTAGCAGAGACAGCAGAGACAGCGGAGACAGTGGTTTTGATGAGGCCACTCAGCCAATGATCATAACCTATAAAGGCATTGGATTAGATGACTTTTTGGAGGCTCGAATCCTTGATTTCAGTAAACGCTTTAGTGGTTCCGAAGATGGTTTCTTTCAGTGGTTTATGGGGCTGTTTATCGCCATGGCAGAAAATTTAAAAGTGTTTCACGATCAAAATCAGATTCATGGTGATGTCAAAGACAGTAATATCACTTTGTTTTTAAAAGGCCCAATAGCACAATTTATCGATTTAGATACCCTAACAACGTTAGGTAAAGGGGTGCATTTTGTCGGCGGTGAACGTGTCGGCGGTGAATCCTTTGAGGCGCCTGAATCACGGCAGAGACCATTTTGGAAGTCTAAACCATCGGATGTATATGGGCTCGGCAGGGTATTTAGCAAATGTTGTTTCCTGCTATCGCGTGGCTATGTTGATGCGGCCAAGTTAGCACCCTTAAAAGCACTAATCGAGGCAATGACACAAAAGAGCCCTCAAGATCGAGTGCACTTGGATAACGTTATTTATAAATTACAGCAATGTATGCGTCCCGATAAATCACCCTATGAAGGGCGGTGGAATTATAGTGATTGTACATATCCAGAGAGAAAACAAGCAATTAGTCATTCTTTCTCATAAAGGGTGCCTGGCACCGAATGCTTTACAGATCCACTTAAGATCGCTTATAGTCGGTTCACAATCAATGAACCCTCCGGAGCCCAAATGAGCCAAGTGCCACAAGACCTACTCGATGCCGCCCGTGCCGTGTTGAATAATTCCTATTCACCCTATTCGCATTTCAAGGTGGCGTGTGCGTTGCGTGCCGCCAATGGTGACATTTTTGCGGGGTGCAATGTTGAAAACGGTTCTTATTCAGTGGTGCTATGTGGTGAGTCGTCTGCTATTGCAGCGATGGTAAGCGCAGGGCAGCAACAGATCGCTGAGGTTTTATTGCTTGTCGATGCGCCAGAACTGGCATCACCGTGCGGTGCGTGTCGTCAGCGTTTAAGCGAATTTTCCAATGCCGATACGGTTGTGCATATGTGCACGTCGGATGGCCTCTATGACCAACAAACAATGTCAACGTTATTGCCGTTTGCGTTTAAGCTTGATCAAACGTAATGCCAAGACCACTGCCCACACCAAGCGACAGCGAGCTTGCGCATTCCGCACAATTGCAGCAATTAATTTGTAACGAAATTGATGCTAACGGCCCCATGACGCTCGCGCGTTATATGGAAATGGCGTTGTATCAGCCAGGACTTGGTTATTACCGCAGCGGCAGTCAAAAGTTTGGGGTCGGGGGTGATTTTATTACGGCACCTGAATTATCATCTTTATTTGCACGCTGCTTGGCGAAACGTTGTTGCGATGTGTTCGATACAGTGGGACAGGCTATTTTTGAAATTGGCGCCGGTTCGGGCGCATTAGCGTGTGACATGATGCGTGAATTTGAAAGCCGCGGCCAACTACCTGAGTGTTATGTCATCCTCGAATTATCAGCCGAACTAGCACAGCGACAACGTGATTTAGTGCAAACACAGTTGCCTCATTTAAGCGATCGTTTTGAGTGGTTACAGGCGTGGCCGGAGCAGCCGTTCAACGGCGTCGTGATTGCGAATGAATTATTTGATGCGATGCCCGTGCATCGCTTTATCATGAAAGAGTCACTACAAGAATGTTTTGTGACACACGATAACGGTCAGCTCAGGTGGCAGGTTTCAGCGCCGAGCACGGATCGACTGGGGGCGCAATTAAACGCCTATGATATGACGTTTGCAGCGGGTTACGATAGCGAAATTAATTTACTGATTTACCCTTGGTTTGAGGGTTTAGCTAGCGCGATTGGCAAAGCGCATTTTATTTTTATTGATTATGGCTATAAACGCGAAGCACTCTATCACCCCGAGCGATCAATGGGGACGTTAATGTGCCATTTACAGCATCAAGCACATGACGATCCATTAATGTATCCGGGCATTCAAGACATTACCACACACGTGGATTTTACATTATTGGCGGAAGCGGCGATCAAACAAGGATTTGACGTTATTGATTTAAGCACGCAAGCACAATTCTTAATGGCACAGGGTGTCACTGAGCTTGCCTCAGGACAACAGGAAATACAGCAGCTAAAGCAATTGCTACTACCGGGCCAAATGGGCGAATCGTTTAAAGTTCTGGAATTATGTGTTTGATGCTATTGCCTCAAGTTGTCGCACTTCTAACGCCTTAGCAAAGTCTTTACCCTTTAATTTTTGTGCAAGCAACGGCGCGGTGTCCACTGCCTTGACAGCATCCAGCGCCTGTTGTAGCGACGACAGGTGATTAACATTGTAGAGATGCGCTAACACGTCAGTCAATGCCACAAAGCGTTCGGGCTTACGTAACGCATCGCAGCGTTTTAGGTAAGATAAATAACAGGACGCATCGCCATTTTTTAATTTTTGATAAAACGGCGCGAGCAGGTGTGTGAGTCGTGCCAGGTCACTAAACTCGGCAGGTACACGATAGCGTATACAAAGTGCTTTTATATCATTGATGCCACACTCGCTGAGCAACACGGCAAAGCGTTGTGATTCTGTAAACGTGGTGATGTTGATCTTAGGTGCGCCTGATGCGAGCGGTGGAAATAACACCTTAAGTGCGCCACAGTTTTTAAGTACGTTAAAGAAGCGTTGTGGGCTGCGTTCACTGAGTGCGCGGCGTAATTCTTTCCAAACGCGTTCGGCTACCAAGGCATCGACTTCGCCACTGGTCACCATGTCACACATGAGTTGATTCGTTGCCTCATCAATACTGAATTCAGGAAGCTTTGCTGCGAAACGCGCCAAGCGCAGTATGCGTACCGGATCTTCGGCAAAGGCAGGTGAGACGTGGCGTAGGACCTTATTTTTCAAGTCTTGCTGTCCTTGGTAAGGATCAATTAGATTGCCGGCATCGTCTTTCGCTATGGCATTAATGGTGAGATCGCGTCGTTGGAGGTCTTCTTCGAGTGTCACCGAGGCATCTGCGTGAAAAACAAATCCTTTATAGCCTTTGCCGGTTTTACGTTCGGTGCGTGCAAGGGCATATTCTTCGTGCGTGTCGGGGTGTAGGAACACAGGAAATTCTTTGCCGACCGGGTCGAAGTCTTGTGCCAGCATCTCATCAGGAGAGCTGCCAACGACCACCCAATCACGATCAATCACCGGAATGTTCAAGAGTTCATCACGTACAGCGCCGCCGACTAGGTATATTTGCAAGGTAACATTCCTTTATTGACAGTAACGGGTCCATTATAACGACAAGTGCTACCACTTACTTCATTTTTTTGCGACAATGCCCTCCTTCGATTTAGAAAAGGGTAGCGTAATGTTAAAGCACTTAGGCCGTTGGATCATATCCGCTACACTTGCATTGTCCATGGTTTGTGCCCTGGCAGGCTCTCAAGATGGGTCAAACGCACCCGAAAATTACCGCAAGTATGAGCTCGATGCTGGTTTTGGGACGGGCAGCCTGTTACAGGCCGGCGGTAGTAATGGACTCAATATGGCACGTTTGAGTGGCGCCTATTTTCCAACCTCGTGGAATTATTACTCATTGTCGCTGGGGCTTGAGTTCTCCTACAACATGATCTTTGACTCAAAAGCACCCAATGGCACCAATAGCAAGCTGGTTATATTTTCGTTATCGCCGTTATTGCGTTACTACATTGCACGCCCTAATAAGTATCAAGGTTTTGTGGAAATGGGCGTAGGTCCCAGTGTTATTTCGAATGTGCGTCTTGGTAGGCGCAAATTCGGCATTCAATATGCGTTTCAACTGTTTGGTGGCGGCGGTATGCGCATCAGCATGCCACATTACGCGATTATCACGGGCCTGCGTTTTATGCATTGGTCTAACGCCTACATTAGCAAAAAGAATTCGGGTGTGAATATCCCGTTAATGTTTTACATTGGTTTCCAAATATAAGGTGTGTGATCGATTATGCAAGTTTGGCTTCAAAAATTAATACCGCAACATGCCCTGTCTCGTCTGATGGGGTGTTTTGGAAATTGTACCAATGCGACCTATAAAAACTGGATGATTGCTAAGTTTATCAAGGCCTATGGCGTTGATATGAGTGAAGCTTTAAACGAAGACCCGAAAAGCTATGCGTGTTTTAATGAATTTTTTACGCGCCCATTAAAACCAGGTCAGCGCGACTTTGACAAACCGGATGATGTTATTATCTCGCCTGCGGACGGTGCGATCAGTGAGTTTGGTCCTATTCAACAAGGGCAACTGCTTCAAGCAAAAGGTAATGCGTATTCATTAGAAGCATTAGTAGCCGATAAAGACGCTGCTGCGGACTTTCAAAATGGCACGTTTATGACAATATACTTGTCACCTAAAGATTATCATCGTGTGCACATGCCGTTCGGCGGCACCTTAACTAAAATGACGTATGTGCCTGGCTCTTTATTTTCAGTGAATGAAGCAGCGGTGGATGGCGTGCCGGGGCTATTTGCACGGAACGAGCGTGCCGTGTGTTTGTTTGACACGGAGATTGGTCCGATGGCAGTGATTATGGTGGGGGCAATGATTGTGGCCAGCATACACACCGTGTGGGCAGGCCAGGCGGCACCGCAGCGTAGTCGGCATCTCACGGAATGGAACTACGAAGATCAAGAGCTTACGTTAGATCGTGGCGCTGAAATGGGCTTTTTCCAAATGGGCTCAACGGCAATTATATTATTCCCTGAAAATACAATGCAATTCCTTGATTCACTTAACGTTTCCGATTCTATCCGGCTGGGCGACCCGCTCGGTACACTTTTATGACAATTCTGATACATTTCTGATTTTTGCCAACATCTGTGTGTTACATAGGCTTGCTACTATGGCTTCCATACTAACGAACGTATTGGAAAAGCACATGAAATTAACGAAGCGAAAAATGATTGCAACCATCGCAGGCGTAGCTGGGTTATCGGCAATGTTATTAGCACCTGCGTCACAGGCGGGATGGCGTAATGGTTATTACCGTCACCAGTGGCATCCTGCCGGTCGCAGCGTGCATTACCGCGGTTGTCGCAAAATTGTAAGACAACGCGAGTGTCGTTTTCGTCATGGCTATCGTCAATGTTTTGTAAGGCATTGGAGCCGTTTTGTTTGCTAAGCGCATATGTTGGAAGGCGGTATTGGAACGATGAAAAAAACAACAAAACGTAAATTACGAATTGCCATGATAGGGGCAATAGGACTAGTAGGTGTCTCTCTACTCCAAGGGTGTGTCGTGAGACCTGTAGGATTAGCCTACAGCCGTCCTTATTACAATTGCTGGGGGTCTCATTGCAGTTGGAATCACCGTCATTGGCACCGCTGGTATCATCACCATCATCGCGGATGTCGTCGCCATGGTTGTTTTTACGGTTAAATATTAAGCGAAAAATTTGGGGTATGTATATAAAGGTTTGAGTTAGGTAGGATCAGAAACACAAGCGCTGGGTTATGTATGCAGCGTTTGTGCTTTTGTGATGATGAGTACGTCATTAATTGAATTGACGCCGCACGCCAGCATGATAATACGATCGAGGCCCACGGCCACGCCTGAGGTTGGGGGTAATCCTGTTTTTAGCGCATTAATAAAGGCATCATCAATATCGGGCACCGTTAATCCACTTGCACGACGCGTGTCTTGATTGTGCTTGAAGCGTTGTAATTGTTCATCTACATCAGTCAGTTCATGGAAGCCATTGGCCAGCTCCAATCCTTTATAATAGAGCTCAAAGCGTTCGGCGACAGGTGGTGTGTCGTCACGTATTTGCGATAAGGCCGCTTGTGATGCCGGAAAATCATAAAGGAAAAAAGGTTGTTGTAAGCCAATTTTTGGTTCGATATATTCGCTGAGGATTATTTGCAATGCCGTATCAGCATCCAGCAACGATACATCGTGTACCAACGTATTTTTTTCGATGAAGGTATGCAATTGCGGGAGTTCACAGGTGAGCGGATCAATGCTTGTATGCTCTAAAAAGCAATCGCGATAGGATTGTTTTGTGCTCGGTAGTGTGGATAATACGCACTGCATTAACTCATCGAGTTCATTCATAAGATCATGGTGATCAAAACCAGGGCGGTACCATTCGAGCATGGTGAATTCAGGGTTGTGGTGACGGCCGGCTTCTTCTTTGCGAAACGCTTTGCATATCTGAAAAATAGGTCCGCTGCCAGCGCAGAGCAACCGCTTCATTGCGTATTCAGGCGAAGTTTGTAAATAGCCGCCGTCAGCTTTGATGCTTTCAATGTAAGGGTCGGTGACTGTATGTGCACACAGTAGCGGCGTTTCGACTTCAAGCACGCCGCGTTCATCAAAAAACGCGCGTAATTTACGGTATATTAACGCGCGTGTGCGTAAGGCATCGTTGTGTGGCATTAATTTTTTACACGGCCAGCATATTCTTTGGTGCGCGTGTCAATTTTAATGATCTCGCCTTCGTCAACAAACAAAGGTACGCGTACAATCGCGCCGGTTTCAAGTGTGGCCGGTTTACTGCCACCACTCACCGTATCGCCACGCACCCCAGGATCTGTCTCAACGATTTTCAATTCAACGAAATTAGGCACTTCAATAGTTAATGGCGAACCGTTATATAGGGTAACGTTACACATATCTTCTTCTTTGAGCCAGTTCTTAGCGTCACTGATTACCGTTGCGCTGGCAGTATATTGTTCAAAGGTTGAAGGGTGCATAAAATGCCAAAACTCGCCATCGTAATAGAGGTATTGCATTTCAGCATCAACCACGTCAGCGCCGGGTAATGATTCGCCCGACTTAAAGGTACGTTCCAGAACACGGCCTGTTTTTAAATTGCGTAATTTTACCCGGCTAAACGCTTGGCCTTTGCCCGGTTTGACGAGTTCATTTTCGATGATGCTGCAGGGGTCACCATCTAACATGAGTTTAAGTCCACTCTTGAATTCGTTTGTGCTGAAGTTAGACATTAAAAAGCCCTCTATATGATCAATATGCGGGCTATTCTAACAGCAAGTACGGCGGGCAGCAAAGAAACATTCAAGCTATCTAAAAATTCCAAATAGCATTGAAGAAAGGCTAACAGGTGGTGGTACGAACCGGTGTTCGTATTTTCAATGACAGGGCTCGCTGCGCTAGTAGCATCCAAATAGGGGTAGTGGGCGCCAAAATTGAAACTGCCCTTCCCCATTTACTTTGAAGAAACCGCTCGCCATTCCAATCATTGGCCGAGCGAGTGATGATCGGAATTGTCTGTGTCTTTAGGGGTCTCGGTGGCAGCTTGAAATAGATTGGGTGACGGTGTATTAGTATTGCCTGATGCTAAATAGCCTTTAACGTCTTCGTATTTATATCCTTCCGCTGTAAGTGCCGCATAAACACCCGCGAAAAAAACACCCACCACGGCATGCGGAGGGTCAGTTTTTGTTGCTAAAGCGTTAAAAATTATGTTGTGTAAAAATGGATAAGCCTCAACCGTGTTCATGTAATATCTTGTTAGATGGTTTTGACTGCGCATCTCGTTACCATTCAACTGACCTTGTTGAATGTTAGCCAATCGTACGTCTCTTACAGCTTTCCGTAATTCTCTTAAGTTTGCCAGATTTTCATGCTTTACAATATATGCTTTCATAATATCCTAACCGCCCAAATTTAATAAATAAACAGTAAACTGTATGAGACATCAAGGTAAAAGTCAAGGTTATGTCCGTATCAATCGAGGCGATGCAAACCCAAGCGGCGCCTAATAAGGGCATGCAGGTAGGGGCATTCGACATCACAGACAACAGTTTTAAACGGGGTGCGGGATAAAAAAAGACCGCGCTTTCACACGGTCTTCCCTCTAGTGGGAGTGTAGGTAGGTAGAGACGTTATTAATTTGGATGTTATGACGGTAGGGTATATCAATGCCGTTATAAATGAGATAACCCTGATCATCTTCTTGTTTAAACGCTTCGATGGGTTGTAACATACGAATGCGAAACGTTTCATTAAAACAAATGCAAATCATTTCACGCTTGTTATCGCGCTCAATAATGAGGTCAACGCTGACTCCGTGATTTGTTGAATAATAGTAAAACTGTGCAGGCTGTTCTTCATAGAGTGTCTTTTTAAGGATTTCCATGACTACGTAATTTTCGTAAATAGCGTTTGCCAATGGGCCGAATTCAAACTGTTTCATGGTTTCAATACCGGTGAGGTACGACACAAGCCCGGTATCATAGAAATAAAGTTTCGGGCTTTTAAGCGAACGTTTACCAAAATCATCGTGATAGGCGGGCACTAAAAAGACGATAAAGCTCGAGGCGAGCAGTTCAACCCAGCGTTTAATTGTTTTAACGTCAACACTCAATGTTTGTGCGTAGTACGACATGTTCAGTGGCTGTGCGGTATTAGCAGCAAGCAGATGGAGTAAGCGTTGGAACTCATGTTGATCACTGACCATGCCGATGGCGGGCAATTGTTTAAGTAAGTTGTGTTGAATATAATTGGTAAATTGCACGTCGGCATTGGCATAGAGGTTGCTGATAAGTGCAGGAAAGCCACCTCTAAAAATACTGTCTTCGCGTAACTGGTTTGGAACTTCAATTAATTGGTACGGCAGTAATGTCACCATTTTTATTTTATGCAGTTGCGTGTCATCCACGCCACGAATGCTTGTGAATAGACAGGAGCTCACCAATATATAGCGGTCATCCGGTTGGTTGTGATCGATTAATTGGCCAATCAGCTCGGGAGCATGTTGCACTTCATCAAATATGACTTTTGCATTGAGCTGGCGTAAAAAGCGGTTAGGATCTTGGCGGTAGCGCATCAAGGTGCGTGGATCGTCGAAATTGATGTAATCATGGCTTGGAAATAAATTAACCAACAGCGTGGTTTTGCCCGAGCCGATTGGGCCCTTGAGGCCGAGGAGCGATGCTTCTTCGGCATACTTGGCAAGCTTAGGCTCAATTGTGCGGTATTGATAATTCATATCTGTGCTTTTTTAGAAACTAATTCCAAATATACACAACTGTGTAATAATAAGCAAACAGTTTTTGTGCAATTCATGTTTTAAACTCCATAATTACACAATTTATAATTGGGGACGGGGGTGTATT
>NVSS01000030.1 GCA_002732805.1 Coxiella sp. (in: g-proteobacteria) | reverse complement strand
ACCTTACCCGCCGCGCGTGAATTGGGCCAATTCGGTATTCGTGTGATGACGATTGCCCCTGGCATTATTAAAACACCGATGATGGCATCATTGCCTGATGACGTAGAACAACGTCTTGCTCAACAAGTTCCTTTCCCCAAGCGCTTGGGGAATGCCAAAGAATATGCATTGCTGGCGCAACACATTCTTGAAAATCCTTATTTAAATGGCGAAGTGATTCGTCTTGATGCGGCATTACGCATGGCTGCGAAATAATAAGGGATTGGATGAAGCTGAATACGCAAGGGAAGACGTTTAAGGCGCTTGAGCGTCATCACGAGCAACTCAAAAAAATACAGATAGCGGACTTGTTTGATCAAGAGCCACAACGTTGTGAGCAGTTTTCGGTTGAAACGGGTGAGCTGTATACGGATTTTTCTAACAATAGGATTAGCCAAACAGCGTTGGAATTATTGTTTCAGTTGGCGGATGAGCAGCAGCTCGGTGAACGCATCAATGATTTATTTTCAAGTAACGTGGTGAATCAATCTGAAAATCAAGCAGCAGAGCATGTATTGTTGCGTGATCTTTCTTCAGCGCGATCTCAGGCCGCCTTAGCGCAAATCGAATTGTGGGTAACGCGTATTCCAGCGATGGGCGTGACTGATGTTGTACACATGGGCGTGGGTGGATCGGATCTAGGGCCGCAGTTAGTATGCGAAGCACTGTCGGGGTTTAAGCAAACCGACCTCACGATTCATTTCCTATCGTCGCATGATTCAGTTGATGTTGATGTGCTATTGAAAACCCTTAACCCAAAAACCACGCTGTTCTTGGTAGTGTCGAAATCGTTTTCAACGCAAGAAACCCTAATGAATTGGGCACATGCTAAACGTTGGATGGCGGTGCACCAAGTGGATAGGCAGGATGCGTTTGTTGCGATCACGGCACAGCCGAAAAAAGCGATAGCCGCGGGCATCTTACCTCAAAATATCTTAACAATATGGCCAACGATCGGTGGCCGTTATTCATTATGGTCAGCCGTGGGTTTAGTCATTGCGTTGCAAATAGGTATGGATCACTTCAAGCAATTTCTAGAGGGTGCCTATTTAATGGATAACAATTTCAAATCGGCGCCTTGGCAGAAAAACAGTGCGGTGATGTTGGCGCTTATTTCATTTTGGTATAATAATTTTTTTCATTATGCATCACACACAGTGATACCGTATTGCCAACGTTTAGGGCTGTTACGTGATTATTTACAGCAATTGCATATGGAAAGTTTGGGTAAATGCGTAACGCAAACTAATGACCCCGTAGATTATCCAACCGGTTCTATTTTATGGGGTGGCGTTGGCGCCGATTGTCAGCATAGTTTTCATCAGCTGCTGATGCAAGGCACGTGCCATGTGCCGATTGATTTTATTTTACCGCTTGCCTATGGTGATCAAAAAGCAGACCCGCATATTATTGCCAACTGTTTGGCACAACGTGAAGTGTTGATGAAAGGGCAGTACAATGAGTCCCAGCCGCATAAGCACATCGCTGGCAATAACCCAAGCACCTTGATTTTAATGTCGAGTCTAACACCGCAATCAGTGGGTTCGTTGATTGCCTTATACGAACATAAGGTCTATGTCATGGCCGCATTATGGGGAATCAACCCCTTTGATCAATGGGGTGTTGAACGTGGTAAGCAATTAGCCGGTACGATTTTGGATGCGCTACAAGAAAACGCACACCCTGATCCGTCTATTAGGTACATCATTGGTAATTTATAGTCGCAATAAGTTATGTTTTTGGTTAGTATCTTGCGACGATTGAATACCGGAGATGTATATGCCGAAGCACGCTAAGTCTAAGTCCTGGTCATTTTCAGACTAGGCTGTATTTATGTCATTTCTTCTGATGACAGGTACTTGGTTGTATGGGCTATTATCGAATGAATCGCCAACTGCTACCAATGAATTCGATACGCCGGAGCCTTATGCTATTGGTGCAGCGCTGGCTTTATACGTTCCTGAAGAGCCACTAAGTGAATGGGCTCTGTCTCAAGGTGAGTTACTTGCTTTATTTAAAGTAAGTCTTCCAACAGTCCAGGCAGCGATGCCTTTGGCCGTGCTTTCATTACTACAACAGGTAATGAGCGCTGTGTTACAAGAAAATCACCACGGTCCACGTATTAAATTGATGCGTGATAAAGCCAATTGGTCGTTGCGTGGAACATGTGGTGAGGGTGCCGCTACGTTAGGGTGTGTGTCGATAGCCTATTTTCCAGATTGGCTTCAGCCGCAGATAATAGTTACCCCGAATATTAACAAGAGCGATTTACAGACGCTTTCTTTACTGTTTAGCCATGAATCGGTACATCATAAAATGACATTTCGCAATCATGCCTTAGTGGACGTAGACTGCCGTCGTGCTGAAAATTCACGAGACGTGGATGTAGCACAATGGGCGGCTCCCTACTACCCGCATCATTGGATGAATCACGGAGCTATGTCGCTCTAATGCAAGTGGGCATGAATCGTATTCTCAAGGCATTAGACCTTGTGCAACGTGCGGGGGCTAATGAACAATTGTCAAAAGATCAGCTTGCTGAATTAAAGCATCTGGACTCAATGACCGCAGGCTATCAGCCGAAAGTGCATATGAATCCAATTGCATTAAGTCAGTTTCCTGAGCTCAGCAATCCTCATGCTGTCAATGCGCAGTTAAAACAGGGAGCGCCTTACATTTTTTATGCGAACATCAATGCAAGCGGTTCGCTCTTTACTAATGCGGGTCAATCAGTATCATTTTACCGGATGGTACATGCTATTAAATTTTTAGATAACAGCTATGCGCAAGTTTGGTATGTCCATTCAAAAGAACCGTTACGAGCCTATTTGTTTGATACCTATGTGGTTGATGACAAAGCAGACGCCCGACAGCGTCAGTCTCGTGTCATCCATATTACTGAGGTCGATGCCCATTTAAAAGAAACACACCCACCCGCTGCGCTCCGCCATTTCTTTCCTGAGTTGATTTCTTATGAGCAGGACCGTGATGATGGGCATTGTCCGCGGATGGGGCATTAACACCGTCGCCCCAATCGTGTTATTATCAGAGCCTGCGTTAATCTGTGAGGACTGCTTTGATGGCTAAAAAAATAACAACTGCTGTATTCCCTGTGGCTGGTTTAGGTACTCGATTTTTGCCAGTAACCAAATCAGCACCTAAAGAAATGCTACCCATTGTGGATAAGCCACTTATTCAATATGTGGTCGAAGAAGCCGTCGCTGCAGGTATTAACCAGCTAATCTTAGTCACCAGTTACAGTAAGCATGCGGTTGAGGATTACTTTGATACGAATTTTGAGCTCGAAACCCGCCTAAAGGAAAAAGGCAAAGAGGACCTGCTTGATGTGGTACACAACATCGTTCCTAAGGGTGTGAGTATTGTGTATGTGCGTCAACATGCGCCGTTAGGCTTAGGTCATGCCGTGTTATGTGCAAAGAAAGTAGTGGGTGACGAGCCGTTTGCGGTCTTGCTTGCTGATGACATTATCGATTGTGATGGCCCGTACTGTTTAGAGCAAATGGTTTCATTTTATGAAGAAACAGGTGCCAGTGTATTGGCAGTGGAAGAAGTGCCCACGACGGAAACGGATAAATACGGTATTGTGTCGTTAGCCGAAAATCCAGAGGTGCCCACACAGATTAAAGCGATTGTTGAAAAGCCAGCACCCAAGGACGCGCCATCGAACCTTGCTGTTATTGGCCGCTATATATTAACGCCGCGCATTTTTGCCTTACTTGAAGCAACAGAGTCTGGTGTGGGTGGCGAAATTCAATTAACGGATGCGATTGCCAAGTTACTCAAAGAACAGCCCGTGACGGCCTTTCAATTTAGTGGGACGCGTTATGATTGTGGTAGCAAGGTAGGGTTTTTAGAGGCAACAATTGCCTATGCGATGAAGCGCCCTGAGCTGCGTGAGGCATTGAAAAAAATACTCAACGAAAAATGCTGCGATGGCGTGTAATTGTCAACGGACCTTCGGCGGTGGGAACCCGGAATAAGGAGGAGAGCCCACAAAGCCTACACCTATGCGCAGGCTAAAATTAAGCCACCTGAAATTTTAATGTGGGTAAGGAATTATGATTTTTTGATTTTTCGGGGGCATAAATTAATACATAGTCATGCCCAGTCTTAGCTAACTGAAACTTATCGCCTGGCGTCAGCTCCAAGAAATCACTGATGTATTGCGCATACAGTTTTTTCATAGATGATGATAGAGAGGTGTTAAACTGAATGATTCCCTCAGCGCTATAATATTTATCAGCTTTAGCTTTGCAGCCTTTAAAAGAAGCTCCGTCAGGTAGGTAAAGTTCAAAAGCATCCCCACCCATTTTTTTTATACGGATAAATTCTCCTGATTTGAATAGTGATACAATGGCTTGCCATACGTTGGCAGTTCGTTCCTTTGGTTCTTTTTCGGCGAAATATTTTATGTTTTGGACTTTAGTGTGATCACTCTCTGTTTCTGTTAGTTCGGGTTTTATGTTTGTGTCATCAGGCGTCTTTTTCGAGTGCTGGCCATTAGCAAAGAGGCGCGATGAAAAGGTTCTTCTGGAATCCTCAAGATGTAAATTGTATAGTTTGAGTTGATGGGTAGGTAGGGTATCTTTTTGTTGTTGAGAGTCATATCGCATGATGTTTTCTTTGTTTGTAAAATCTATCCTCGCAAATTGTTCCTTCGAACAAAAAACCTCTATCAAAGAAGTACAGCCTGTCAATACGTCCTTTCCAATAGATGTCACGCTATCAGGAATGGTGATGCTGGTTAGGGCGCTACACGCATAAAATACGGACGATCCAATGCTCGTCACGCGATTAGGAATGATAATGCTGTTTAGAGCGCTACACCCAGAAAATGCACCATTTTCAATCGACGTCAGTTCTTCAGGAAGGGTGATACTGGTTAGGGCGCTACACGCATAAAATACGGACGATCCAATGCTCGTCACGCGATTAGGAATGATAATGCTGTTTAGAGCGCTACACCCAGAAAATGCGCCATTTTCAATCGACGTCAGCTCTTCAGGAAGGGTGATACTGGTTAGCATTTTGCACCCATTAAATGCGTACATTTTAATCGTCGTCACCGTATTTGGTATCATAACATGACCATTACCAGGTGCTGTATCATCAATTGTAAATCCTATTGCAACTGTTTGTTTATAGTTGAGTGTTGGAATCATTCGGATTTTCTCTGACCTAAATATACATACAATAACAAGGGGCATAGTGCCCATTCATTTACAATAACAAGGGACATAGTGCCCATTCATTTCGCCGGAAGTATAACTCATCGACGCGTGCAATAAAAGACCTAGCGATTACATTTTTTGTTCCGTAGCCACAAACACTTAAAATAGAGCCACTATATGGTAGCGTGTCTCGGATTTGAAGGAGCCCAGAATAGGGGGGCTCACAAGTCTAAATCTATGCGTAGGCTAAAACTACCTTACTAGAGGGCCGAATGACGGTAAGGCGCCAGTCTTTCTTTCTTCTTGTGCTTCCGGAGCGGTGTCATGAATTAATATATAGTCAATCCCAGCCTTATCACCCTTAACTAACTGAAACTTCATGCCTGGCTTAAGGTCCAGGCAAGTTCTGATGTATTGCGCATACGACCGTTTCATAGATGATGACACAGGGGTGTTAAATTGAATGATTTCCTCAGCGCTATAATTGTCTTCAACCCTAGCATCCTGTTCGCAGCTTTTAAAAGAAGCCCCGTCAGGTAGGTAGAATTCAAAAGCATTTCCCGAGAGGCCTTTTATATGGATCAACTTTCCTGATATTAATAGTGATGCTACTGCTTGCCATACGTTGGCTATTCGCTCACCGGGTTGTTTGTTAGCGAGCTCTTTTATGTTTTTGATTTCAGTGTGATCATTTTCTGTTGGTTCAAATTTTATGTTCGTGTCGTCAGGAGTATTCCTTGAGTGTGGGCTTTTAGCAAAGAAGAGCGGTGTATTAAGGCTGTAATATTTCTTAAAATGTATTTTAAATAATCCGAGCAGGTGGGGTGCTAGGGTATCTTTATGTTCTTGGGAGTCATATCGTATGATATTATTTTTGTTTAAATAGCCTATCATCGCAAATTGTTCCCTCGAACAAATAATCTCTGACAAAGAAGTACAGCGTATAAATGCGCTCTTTTCAATATATCTCGCGCTCTCAGGAATGGTGATGCTGGTTAGGGCGCTACACCCGCTAAATGCCTCGCGTTCAATATGTGTCACGCCCTCAGGTATGGTGACGCTGGTTAGGGCGCTACACCCGTGAAATGCGTGGTGTTCAATGGTTTTCACGCCCTCAGGAATGGTGGCGCTGGTTAGGGCGCTACACCCGCTAAATGCGTCGGATCCAATGTATCTCACGCTCTTAGGTATGGTGACGCTGGTTAGGGCGCTACACGTCCTAAATGCCTCGCGTTCAATACGTGTCACGCCCTCAGGAATGGAGACGCTGGTTAGGGTGTTAAGCCCCCAAAATGCCAACCTGTGGATAGTGACTACACCATCTGGTATATGAAGATGGCCGTTCGGATGTTTAGCGTTGGTAGCGTTATTATCATCAATTTCAGCTCCGAGGGCAATTGTTCCCTGATCGTTTGTTCTTGTTCTTAGCTTTGACATTCGGCTTCTCTCTGACTTAAAGGTTCACACAATAATAAGGGGTATAGTGCCCATTCATTTTTTCGAGAGTATAGCTCATTTAAGTGTGCAATAAAAGGTCTATTTAATTACGTTTTTTTGGTTCTGTCAGAGCTCAAGACGGCTCAGCACAAACCTAGTGTTATAGCTGGCTCACTTGATAGGAGTTTTAGAGAGTCGCATGGTGAATTGTTACGATGGTGTGTTTTAAATAGATTTTTATATTACTGTAGCGTACAAATAAACAGTTTTGTTCTCAAGTTTTGGAAACAGATCGATCCTTATGGTTGTCAAATAAATGTACAATGCTGTTTTTATTTATGTTATTATTCTCAGCTTAATTTTATAGGGTTAAGTGAAGCCCTCTTAAACGAACGTAACGTATGTTACGTGTTTGTTCGGATTTCCCTGTCGGGAGTGCAATGGGATTAATGGATTTGTGCTTGCAATCATGCCTGGAGTAGGCGTGATGTTATACATGTATAAAAACACAGAAGAGGTATGTATGACGAAGTTATTTGTTGCGCCAATTATTGTGGCTACATTATGTGTGAGTGGATTTTCTCCGTTTAACAAATTTGAAAAACGTAAAATCGGCGGCGTTGCTTTCGGTGGACACGTTGGTTACCGTTACGAAGTAATGCCTGCATTACGCGTTGGTGTTGAAGGTGGTTACTTAAACTTTGGTAAATCTAGCAGTCGTGGCGATGGTTCTACTGTTAACCCATTGTTAACAGAAAACTACAAATACACCATTAAGGATCAAGCGATTACACTATTAGGTACTGTGGATTACCGTGTTCTTCGAACACTATAACGTGTTCGCTAAATTTGGTCCTGCGTTTGTGCTTCAAAAAACACAGTTTGATTGGTTAGACGATGGTGTGGATGTTGATTCAATCAGCCACAAACAGCACGGTGTTAAACCTTTCCTAAGTGTCGGTATGGCTTATAACATCAACAACATTGAAATCGGTATTGCTTATGACCACTTATTTGGTAAGGCACCGTCTAAGACAGATGTGTCACGTCCATTAGTAGGTTACGCTACATTGAAGAAAGGTATCTTCTCTCAAGGCGCTGTTATGGGTAGTGTAGGCTACGCACTTCCAGTGTAATCGAAAACGACTTTATTTCGATGAAACCCAGCGTTATGCTGGGTTTTTTAATGCTTTACCTTGGCTGCCCACGCAGCTATAATGGCCTCCTTTTCAACAATTGACCTGTTCGCCAATGACAGCGGATGTGGTGTCTAACCCTTAAAGAGGTAACTTATGTCATTAACAGCAGCAGAAAAAGCAGAAGTAGTAAAAGAATACGAAACAAAGCCTGGTGATACCGGCTCATCTGAAGTTCAAATAGCCCTTTTAACACATAGAATCAACAAGTTAACGGGTCACTTTAAAGCGCACATCCATGACTTTCATTCGCGTCGTGGTTTGTTAAATCTTGTCAGTCAGCGTCGTAAGTTATTGTCTTACCTACGTAAACAAGACCTCCAAACATTTTTGGATCTTGCTAAAAGATTGGGCTTACGCGTAAAAGCATAATTGTAAATAAATTCAAACAGATAGGAATATTTTGTGGCTAAAATTGTAAAAACATTTCAATATGGTCAGCATCAGGTAACGCTTGAGACGGGGCGTCTTGCTCGTCAAGCGAACGGTGCTGTTTTTATAACAATGGGTCAAACAGCCTTACTTGTGACTGTTGTTGGTAAACCCGATGCGAATCACGGACGTGGCTTTTTCCCACTGACCGTTGAATACCGCGAAAAAACATATGCTGCGGGTAAGATCCCAGGTGGTTACTTCAAACGTGAAGGTCGCCCAAGCGAGAAAGAAACCTTAACGTGTCGTCTTATCGACCGTCCAGTTCGTCCACTCTTCCCTAAAGGCTTTATGTGTGAAGTTCAGATCGTGGCGCAAGTCATGTCGATGGATCCTGACGTGCCTTCCGATATTCCTGCATTAATTGGTGCATCTGCAGCGCTTGCTGTATCAGGTCTTCCATTTAATGGCCCTATCGGTGGCGCTCGTGTTGGTTACAAAGAAGGTGAGTACTTACTTAACCCTTCGTTAGAAGTCATTAACACAGAGTCTGAGCTTGATTTAATCGTTGCTGGTACGCGTAATGCGGTACTGATGGTTGAATCACAAGCCAAAGGCCTGTCAGAAGAAATCATGTTGGGTGCCGTTGTATTCGGTCACCAACAAATGCAAATTGCAATTCAAGCCGTTACTGAACTCGCTGATGAAGTGGGTACTAAAAGTTGGGATTGGAAGGCGCCAGAAGAAAATACAGCATTGATCAGCCAGGTTAAAGAAGCGGCGTATAGCGATGTTAAAGCAGCGTACCAAATTCGCGAGAAGCTCGAACGCCAAGATCGTATCGGCGACGTGCGTAAAGCAGTTGTTGAAAAGCTTTGTACTGATGCTGAGGGTGCACCTGAAGCGAAAGAAGTGGGTAAGATTATCCATGACTTTGAAAGTGAAATTGTACGTACGCAGATCCTTGCAGGTGAGCCACGTATTGATGGCCGTAACACTGAAACGGTTCGTCCAATCAGCATTGATTTAGGTTTATTACCACGCACACACGGTTCAGCTGTGTTTACACGTGGTGAAACACAAGCAATTGTGGTGACGACTCTGGGTACCGATCGTGATTCACAAATCATTGATGACCTTGATGGCGATCGTCGTGAGACTTTCCTATTACATTACAACTTCCCTCCATTTTCAGTGGGCGAAGTCGGTATGATGGGTGGTCCAAAACGTCGTGAAATCGGTCATGGTAAATTAGCGAAGCGTGCCTTAGCAGCTGTTATGCCAAGTGCTGAAGACTTTCCTTATGTATTACGTACGGTATCTGAAATCACTGAATCAAATGGTTCAAGCTCGATGGCGACAGTCTGTGGCGCTAGCTTGTCTATGATGGATGCTGGTGTACCTATTAAATCAGCGGTTGCGGGTATCGCAATGGGCTTGATCAAAGAAAACGATAGCTTTGCTGTCTTGACTGATATCTTAGGTGATGAAGATCACTTAGGTGATATGGACTTCAAGGTAGCGGGTACACGTGATGGTATTACTGCCTTACAGATGGATATCAAAATTGATGGTATCACGAAGCAAATTATGGAATGTGCACTCGAACAAGCTAAAACAGCACGTTTACACATCTTAGATTTGATGCAGGCAGCGATTTCAACACCACGTCAAGACGTCTCTGACTTTGCACCGAAATACATCACCATGAAGATCAAATCGGATAAAATCCGCGATGTGATCGGTAAAGGTGGTGCTACTATTCGTGAATTAACGGAAGCAACCAATTGTACCATCGACATCAGTGATGATGGTGTGATTAAGATTGCAGCGGTTAAAGCGTCGGACGGTGAAGAAGCTAAGCGTCGTATCGAAGAAATTACAGCTGAAGTTGAAATTGGTCAAATCTATCCCGGTAAAGTCATGAAGGTGGTTGATTTTGGTGCCTTCATTGAAGTATTACCAGGCAAACAAGGTTTGTTGCATATTTCACAATTTAGCAACGAGCGTATTGAAAGCGTATACGACCACATTGAAGAAGGTCAACTGCTTAAAGTACGTGTACTGGATATCGATAATCAAGGTCGTGTAAAACTGACCAAGCGTGATGTCGAACAAGTCTAACCACTAGACTGTTAGTCCGAAGGCCGCCCAGTTATGCTGAGAGCGGCCTTTTTTTTCTGAAGCGTTTATAGCCGATAGGCATCAGTGACAAGGCAGCTAAACCAATGATCGGCCACAAGATAGTTGGCTCGAAAATAAGGGATAGGTTGGGAGATATTCCCGTTGAAAAAGCATTGCCCAAGCCATGGCCCAGCCACGCATAGACAAAGGTACCGGGTATAATGCCAAAAAACGTGCCGATCACATAGGTACTCATTTTAACGTTAAGAATGCCGGGCACAACATTCACAACCGGAAAAGGAAATAACGGCACCAAGCGCAAAAATAATAAATACTGTAACGCATTTTGTTGAAAGCCACGTTGCATTTTAGCGATCCAGCGGCCATTGCGTTCAGCGAGCCATTTGCCTACTGAATATTGGACAATTAAGAAAATACCCGTAGCACCGATGGTGGCGCTAATCACCACATACAGTGTCGCCAACGCACTACCAAATAAAAATCCAGCCGCGAGCGTGAGGAATACGGCGCCGGGAATAGATAGGGCAACGACCACAATATAAATTAAGATAAACAGCAATACGGAATGTAGATAATGATTGTGAATCCAGGAAAGCAACAACGTCTTATGAGTTTTAATAGCCGCAAAGCTCAAGTAGTGGTTAAGTCCGAAATGAAACACCAAGCTAATTGCTGAAATAACCAATATCAGCGGTAATAAACGTACGAGTCGACGTGTGAATGGCTGCATGAACGCTCCTTGTATGCCATCGATTCTGTCGTAAAAAGAATAGGGCGTCAACTAGGGTGATTCATTAAAGAGATACGATGGTTGCTGGTTGCTTGCCTGGGTAGGGTGGAGGAGGCTCTACTGTTTTTGCTTTAAATAAAGCATAACTTACGCTCGATGTGTCTTTGCTTTTCTTACGATAAGCTGGCGGAGGCTCTACTTCTTTTGCTTTAAATAAAGCATAACTTGCGTTCGATGCGTCTCTGCTTTTCTCAGAATAGGCTGGCGGCTGAGGTCCCATGAATGCGGATGCTAATTTAGACCATGCTTGTTTAAGCGATGCTAACAGTTGATTTATTTTATAGAAAATAATAGCGTAGACACCGTGAGGAATACGATTTTGAAGTGCTGTTACTTTTTTTGCTGTACTGCTCATAAATTCTCTTTGCGGCTTTATGTCGCCAGCGTTTCCGGAGCGCATAAATGTAAGAGCGCCATATTGTTGAGTTTGGATATCAGCTTGGAGTGCTGCTTTATCATGGGTTGTTAAATGGGAGTCTGCAACCGCACTGCTTAAGTTTTTGAGTTCGCCGAGTAATGACAGAAGATCACCTATTTGAGATTGCTCCGTAGTATTAAGCTCAAACGAATTGATGTTAAACACATCATAAGCAGCCCCTCGTGATCGTATGTCAAATGGGAAGCCTGGCGCATTATAGTAGGAATGATGGTAGGTTTTGTTTTCTTGCCACATGGCGGCGAGTGCTGCTAATAATTTTGAAAAGTTGTCTGTATGTAGTTGCTGCTGAAAATAATAATCGACAGGGTCAGCAGCTTTGTAAATCGTTTCGGCATCTGATTTTCGGAAGTGGATTGGAATCATGCCCGTGAGTATGCCATTAACCATTCTGTGCTCGCATTCAGCAGTATTAACCAGCTTGGCGGTGACGAGTGGTTGGAAGCGCTTTTTTATCGTGAATTCGTTAAACCCAAGTACTGATTTTATTGTAACAGTCACATTACTTGTATGCTGCTCAGACGTCACCTCAATAGGATGGTAGGCTTTGGCTTTAATTCCAAGCGTGGCATCCCCGGCAATAGCACGGTTGGTGATATTCGTTATGAGCAAACTTACATAATTAAGTGGTGGCGTATAGTCAGGTGGATTTATGCCTGCCATTGTGAGACTCATTGCATTACCCTCATTCTCTGCCCCCAAAGATATCAAAGTTACCATAGTAATATTAACAAATTCTTAACATCCATAAGACTAGATAAAAAATTGATATATTAATCATTGTGGCCGTGTTCCAAATCGCAAATAGGTTTATCTGTGAACAAATAATCTTTCAGCTCTTTGTCGAAACGTGGATCTTTACGACGAATCCATTCGAGTACCATCGAGGCGTGTTCTTTTTCTTCGTCGCGGTTGTGCGCAAGAATTGCACGTAACTCATCGTCTTTGCACGCATCAACACGTTGGTTATACCAATCAACGGCTTCGAGTTCTTCCATGAGTGAGGTAATCGCACGGTGCATATCACGCGTTTCATCGCTGAGTTCGTCAATGGGTTCGTGATAGCCTTCGTTAGACATGTGTTGCTCCTTGGTACAGGTGAGTGAGGATGTATTGTGCTATTAATTGATGCGTATGTATAGTCGGATGTTTTGAGTTAAAAAATAAATAACCGGTA
This sequence comes from Coxiella sp. (in: g-proteobacteria), assembly GCA_002732805.1. Classification (GTDB taxonomy): domain Bacteria; phylum Pseudomonadota; class Gammaproteobacteria; order Coxiellales; family Coxiellaceae. The sequence continues at coordinate 10,605 of NVSS01000030.1, read as the reverse complement.
CAGCTTGGTGTTTTATGATCCGCCACACAGCTGTTGGTGACGTTGGTAAGCTTATACGGCGCGGGATGTGTGGTCATATCATTAAATAAGTCGGCAATGGAAATAACGTGTGATTTCGGAATGAGCTTTGAGAGATCAAGTTCCAAGTCGAGGTCATAAAGATAGGAAATCATACTGACTGCATCGAGAATCAATTTATTACCTTTTGCCATGGCTTGTGCTGCGGGGGTCTTTGATAAATCCGGTAGATTGATAACATAGATTTGATTGGGATTGATACCTTGTGCTTCCAGCGTGGTAACCGCATCGTTTAGATTCTTAACGGGCGTAGAGAGCGGCACGCTGAAGGGTGTATAGAGTGAGCGCTGTGGATGCTCATGCACGCTGTCAATCAACAGATTGAGATGACCGTCATTGATGGGCTGGCCACTCGGTAACAGTTTGCTAATATCGTTAAATAGATCATTGCCGCCGGCCCAGATAATAAATAACGTGTTGGGGCTGGGCTGATGGTGCACGGCGGTCAGGTATTCGTTAATTTGTAACTCGGTGCCAGGCACACAACTATTGCCTGGTGCCATGCGCCCCGGCCCATGTGGATTACAAGCGGTATCATTATAGGGTGGTGGACTGTGGTGGGTGTCATCATTGATATAGTTGCTTCCCGTTTCGGCGGCCGCCCAAGACCAATCAATATTGAGTGTGTTGGGGTCCATGTTTTTAGGAAGGTTGCTTGAGTGGTAGAGGGTTTTGTTAGGAAACAGTGTTTGGCTCACTGTGTTCACCCAAATCGGCTGTGTATGATTAGGCAACGTGTTGGTGATGGGGGTGCCCACTTTCCCAGGTGCTGTACTCCAGGTATTGTTGCCAATATCACTTAAGCTATCGCCAAAAATAATGAGGTTATTAAAAGATGATTGTGCGAGTACGGCGGTACTGAGTAGCGTGCATCCGAGGGTGGCAAGGAGGGCAAGTCGTCTCATGATAAATATCCTATTTAATAAGCGCGTTCTCTTGATATCAGAAATAGGGTGTGAAGTAAATAACTTTGGAGATGACGTATAACTTTTGAACTGATATGATAGCCCTATGTTGACAACAAGGAGTGTTCGATGCGACGTTTAAGCCTTTCATTACTGATAATATCTTCTACCTCATTATTGGTTGCGTGCGCTAACGAACAAAACTATGCCGTTGCCGTGCGAAGTTGGCAAGGTGCAAGTGAGCGTCAACTGTTTAACGTGTGGGGCTATCCCGATAAAATACAGCGCATGTCCGGCCGTAAATTGCTGGTCTATCGCACTGTAGACAAAGGCAGCTACCCTACCTATTCAACACCCGGCTATACGTCAGTGAGCACCAGCGGTGGCGCAACTACCGTCAATACTACCTCACCTACGTCAGGTGGCGGCGGCGACTACGATTTTCGCTGCACAACGTGGTTTGAAATCAATAAATCCGGGCGTATTGCAAACACCAGTTTTCGTGGTAATGGCTGCGTTGCCACTGATTCCTTTTTGCGCTCTAGGCGAAATTCATAATCTTGAATCAGTCAAAAGAAGCATTGTTTGTGATTCCCATTATAAGTTATAAGAGGGCCAGCATCTGCAGCTAGCGGCACACAAGCCGCTACTGAAAAATCCGATATTTCAGGACGTAGTCCTGGCTCTAGTTGGGTTAGCAAGCTCATTAATCAGTGCTTGTAAAAAGCGCGCTGCTTCGCCACCGGTTACAGCACGGTGATCGACGGTAACCGATAATGGTATTACTTTGTGGATAGCGGGTTGGCCATCATAGGCGACCACCTCATCGCGTAACTTACCCACGCCAATAATCGCAGTCATCGGTGGCAAGAGAATTGGTGTCGCATAGCGTCCGGCAATGGTGCCAAAATTCGATAGCATAATGGTGCCGTCGCGCAGCGCCTCTTGTGGGATGCTTTTGCTTTCGGCTTGTTCTTTTAATGTATTGATTGTGGTGCGAACCTCATCGTCGCTGAGGTTGTCGATATCTTTTAGTACCGGCACATAAAGTCCGTGTTTAGTATCAACCGCCAGTCCAAGATTCACAGCGCTATTCAATTTATAAGCCATGTGCTTGCCATCAAAATGAGCGTTGAGCATAGGTTCAGCAGCACACGCTTTGGCGATGGCGCGAATAATGCGCATTGTAATATTGGCTTTACCATACCATGCGTGAATATCAGCATCATCGGTAATGCACACGGGCACCACTTCTTGATGTGATTTTTCCATGCTGAGGATCATGGCGCGGCGTACGGCTGACATTTTTTCGTAACCGTCACTCATTTCGCTCGGGATGGCTTTTTTGGCGACGGCTTTAACGTGGCTTGCTTGCACACGGCCATCGGTTGCTAATGCGTTGATGTTAACACCACGACGTCTGGCAAGTGCGCGCACGCCTGGGCTAGCCACGCGTTCGGTCGTCACGCCGCCACCAAAGGTATCATCGCTAATCACGTCATCACTGACTTCAATCGTTCCGACTACCGTGCCGCTATCTTCGCGTACGGTTTCGCTATGTGCGCCTTCACCTTCAAAGCCAATAAGTGGGTCACCGGTTTGAATGGTGTCACCGGAGGCGCCAAATAATTTTTCGATGGTGCCGGCATGCGGTGCGGGCACATCGACGAGTGCTTTCGCGGTTTCCATGGAAACGAGTGGTTGATCGACCTCAACGCTGTCGCCTTCTTTAATGTACCATTCGCGAATTTCAGCATCGGGTAGGCCTTCGCCTAGGTCGGGTAAGTGAAATAATTTCATAAGCACTCCATGATGTTATCAACGGCATCGATAATACGGTCTACCGAAGGGATGTATCGTTTTTCATTTTTCAAATAAGGCATAATCGAGTCGTAGCCGGTGACGCGCTGTACGGGGGCTTTGAGGAAGTCAAACGCATATTCAGAAAGCTGCGCTGAAATCTCCGCACCGACACCGCAACTGCGTGCGGCTTCATGAATCACAACGCAATGGTTTGTTTTTTCAACCGAGGCAAGAATGGTTTCAATGTCGAGCGGGGAAACAGTGGCGACATCGATGACGTCCGCTTCGATGCCCATCGTGGCGAGCTTGTCGGCAGCTTGTAAAGTTTCATGCATCATGGCGCCCCAGCTAACGAGTGTGATGTCAGACCCTTGGCGTAATACAAAACATTTATCAAGCGGTAAGGCTTGCCCGTTGTCGGGCACGATTTGTTTATGCAAACGGTAAATGCGCTTAGGTTCTAAAAATAATATGGGGTCTGGATCGCGAATCGATGCTAATAATAAGCCATAGGCGCGCGCTGGCGATGAAGGGATCACCACACGCAATCCGGGAATATGCGCAAACAACGCCTCAGTACTTTCAGAGTGATGTTCGGGGGCGTGAATGCCGCCACCATAGGGCGCGCGAAATACAATCGGGCAGGTAAGGCGACCACGGGTACGATGACGCATGCGCGAGGCATGTGAAATAATCTGATCAAAGGCAGAGTAAATAAATCCTAAAAATTGAAATTCGGCAATTGGCTTAATGCCTTGTGTCGCCATGCCCACGCTTAAGCCTGCAATCATCGATTCGGCGAGTGGCGTGTCGATGACACGTCCTTCGCCAAACTTTTCGATCAGGCCGACAGTGGTGCGGAATACGCCGCCATTGGTGCCGATATCTTCGCCCATGATGATGACGTTATCGTCGTGTTCCATTTCGTAGGCGATGGCTTGGGTAACCGCTTCAGCTAGTGTAATTGGATTTATCATTTGGAAAGCTCCTCAATTTCATCGCGTTGCTCCATGAGGGGCTCTGGAATGTCAGCAAACAGGTAATCGATCATGTCGGTTGCTTTTTGCGGTGTTTGATTCATGTAAGTGGCAACCGCTTGTTCGACAACGCGGGTGCATTCGGCTTGAAGTTTCGCTTCTTTTTCTTTCGACCAAGCACCTTGTGACTCAAGATACTTAGCAAGGCGACGAATAGGCTCGACTTCCCAGGCTTTTTTGAATTCATCTTTGTCACGGTAGCGTGATGCATCGTCCGCTGTGGTGTGATCACATAAGCGGTAGGTGAGTGTTTCGATTAAGGTGGGGCCTTCGCCATTGTAGGCTTTGTTTAAGGCATGCTTCATAGCAACGATCACGGCGATGACATCATTGCCATCCACTTGAATGCCTTCGATGCCGGCCGCAATTGCTTTTTGGGCGATGGTTTGGCATGCCGTTTGTTTTTCACGCGGAACGGATATAGCCCACTGATTATTGATGGACACGAACACAACGGGAAGTTTCCAGCAGCCAGCGACGTTGATGGCTTCATAAAAATCACCTTTAGAGGTACCACCATCACCAATCGTAGTAACAGCGGCAGCTTTTTTATTGCGGTACTTAAGCGCAAATGCGACACCGGCTGCATGCAAGCATTGGGTAGCAATGGGGATGCAGGGTGGGAAATCATTTTGATTGTTAGGATGATCACAGGCGCGTTCGTCGCCACCCCAATAGCTCAATATTTCTGACATTTTGATGTTGCGCATCAGGGAAATTGCTTGGTCGCGGTAATAGGGGCAAAAAATATCGTCTTTGCTCATGCTATAGCCGATACCAATGTTAGACGCTTCATGACCCGTTGAAGCGGGGTAGGTCCCCATCTTGCCGGTACGCTGTAGGTTAATGGCTTTGTTGTCCAAGACACGCGTTAAGGTCATCTGTTTATATAACGTGGTCAATAACGCATTATCAATGAAATCAGGGAACGCTTGGGTGGCGTTACCTTGCGCATCAAGGTATTGTATGTATTCAATTTTAAATTCGGCAACAGTTTGCATTACATTGTTTCCTAATTGTCCTGTTAATACATTGAACTATAGAGAAAATTACGGGATATATTATCAGGAAAAAGCAGTGGGTGCCAGGTGCCGAATACTTGCCTAGATATTTGCGCGAGGTCTGTATATAATTAAATCTATGGCAAATTTTCCAAGCATAGCAAAATATATTGGTCATCGGGGTGCGCCGGTACATGCCCCTGAGAATACGATCGCGAGTCTGCGCAAAGCGAAAGAGCTGGGTGCCACCTGGATTGAATTTGATGTGCGGTTAACGCAGAATGGCCAGCCGATTATTATGCATGATAACACCCTGAATCGTACAACAAATGGACGCGGCAAGGTGGCTAAAACGCCGTTCTCAGATATGGCCAATTTAGACGCCGGTGAGGGGCAGCAGGTGCCCTTACTGGATCGCTGGTTGCGTGTTGCCGCTGAGCTAAATTTAGGCGTTAATATTGAAATTAAGGAATCTGCATTACGTGCCACTGAGGTAGCACTGCAGGTTTATCAAGCGCTACAAAAAAGCTGGACACCCGACTTGCCATCACCGTTAGTCTCAAGTGTAGTGGCGAAAAACCTACTGGCCTATCGCACGCTGGATCCTGCAATGGCCTTAGCATTGATCGTGACGTCATGGCCTTGGGGGTGTTTATCAAAATTAAAAGCCGTTGATGCCTCGGCATTAGTGATTCGTGCTAACAGCATCAATGCAAAGCGCGTTAAAAAATTGCATGATGCGGGCTATAAGGTGTTGGTTTACACGGTGAACAAAGCGAGTGAGGCGCAAAAACTCTTTGACATGGGTGTTGATAGTGTGTTCACAGATGACCTCACTATATGCGGCTAACGCCGTCTCAGCTCGCGCCACGCACCGCTCATACCTCACACGCAAAGTCGCAAAGACACTAAGGCGCAAAGGTTTTTTGAGTTTAACGTTTAGATTTTAATACTAATTATTTATTTTTATCGAAAAAATTAAATTAATAATAGTAGGTTTTACAATTCAAATTAAAAAAACCTTTGCGCCTTAGTGTCTTTGCGGCTTTGCGTGTGAGGTATGAGTGGTGCGTGGTGCGAGCAGTGACGGCGTTAGCCGCAGTGCCTTAACACCCGCATCAGGTAGGTTCTAATAACAAGGCGCACGCTAACCGCGGTGACACACTATTCAGAAAATACTTGGCTCTTAACTGTTGTTGGGCAGCGCTATCAAGATCGCTATTGGCATTGAGTTGTTGGCGTTTGCGTTGGGTGGTGTCATATAGGCTAATGGCAGCGGAGACAGAGAGGTTCATACTTTCAGACATGCCCACCATAGGAATTTTATAGCGAATGCGACACGCATTTTGTGCCGCCTCGGTAAGGCCGCGATGTTCATTTCCGATTAGGATGCAGATAGGGTTATCGATGGGGACCTCATGCAGAGGGGTGGTCGCATCAACTGTACCGCCGGCCAATAGTAACTGGTGATCGTTAGCGTAATCTAAAAATGCATCGAAATGTTCGTAAAAATGAATATCGACCCAATAAAAAGCGCCTTGGGTGATGGAGCGTGCCATGAGTGCCGTGCCTTCAGGCGTGATGATGTGGACATTGCTGACGCCCAATGCTTCGGCGGTGCGGATAGTCGCAAAGGCGTTGTTAATGTCTGACGGACAGGCGATGGCTAATTGAATATCCTTTAGTCGGCCGCTGATCACCTCATCGATGCGCTGTTGCCGTAATTTATTTATGTACGGTTCGAGACGTTCAGTAATGACATCTGGGGCATGCTGATTTAGAATAGTAGTTTGTTCGATAAATTTCATCGGGCTAGTATAGATAGTAATGGCTCAATAAGGAATAGGCATGATGCTAAAAGCATCGTTTATACGAAGGAGATCATATTGCAAGATAAGTTGACAGCGCTACTTGAAGAGGCGGGGGTGACGATTGGTGGTTCTGCACCATGGGATATTCAAGTACATGATCCACGCTGGTTTAAGCGTGTATTATCGCAACCGTCGTTAGGTCTGGGCGAATCGTATATGGACGGTTGGTGGGATTGTGAAGAACTCGATGCGTTTTTCTTTCGGTTGATGCGACATGCCGATGTCACGAAGATGTATGGGATGGGCACGATTATTAAATTTTATTTGCGAAACTTATGGAATTGTCAATCAATCCTAAAATCGCGCAAAGTCGCCGATTTACATTACAATTTAGGGAATGACCTCTACCAGCCCATGTTAGGCTCATCGATGGCCTATACCTGTGCCTATTGGCAACCCGGGCATGACTTAACCCAAGCACAGAAGAATAAATACGATCTGGTTTGCCGTAAATTGGATTTACAACCGGGCGAGCGTGTGCTTGAGCTGGGTTGTGGCTGGGGTGGGTTTGCACATTATGCAGCGACACACTACGGTGTTGAAATGGATTCGGTGAATATTTCAACCGAACAAATGGCGTATGCTGCGACGTTATGCAAAGACCTTCCTGTGCATTTGCATACCTGTGATTATCGACATCACACGGCATACAATCCGCAAGGTCGCTTATTTGATAAAGTGGTGAGTATTGGCATGTGTGAGCATGTCGGTTATAAAAATTATGGTAACTTTATGAAGCTTGCGCGTGCGCAGCTTAAAAATGATGGGTTGTTTTTGATGCATACGATTGGCAAAAATCGTACCCTCCGCTTTACCGATCCATGGATCCAGAAATATATTTTTCCAGAGGGGCAGTTGCCGACGGTGAAAGCGTTAAGTCGGGCCAGCGAAGGCTATTTTGTGATTGAAGATTTGCATAATTTCAGTGCGCACTATGATAAAACACTGATGGCATGGGACAACAATTTTAAGCAGCATTGGGCGCAGATAAAAGACGGATACGACGAACGCTTTTATCGGATGTGGCATTATTATTTGACAACGTGTGCCGCCGGGTTTCGGTCGCGACGCTTGCAGTTATGGCAGTTTGTATTTTCACCACAAGGAAAGGTAGGGGGTTATGACAGTTTACGTTGAGGCGGATATGGAGCAGGAGCTGCGGGCAGAGCACCCTGAGTATGTGCAACGTTGTAGGCAACTACAGCAGCAGTATCGCGCCTACACCGCTACAGCAACAGAGGTCGCCATTAAAAAAGACAATTCGAATTTATTTCGTCATCGTCAGCAGCCTAAATCACGTTTAGATATGCGTGCGTTTAATCATGTGCTGATGATCGATGACGTAAATGGCCTTATAGAGGCGGAGGGCTTTATTACCTTCGATGCACTGGTGACACATAGCTTGAAACACCATTTCTTGCCGGCGGTTGTGCCTGAGTTGAAATCAATTACCGTGGGTGGTGCGCTGACGGGTATTGGCATTGAATCCTCTTCGTTTCGTTTTGGGTTGGTGCACGAGACCATCGTTGAATTTGATGTGCTGCTGGCCAGCGGTGACATTGTCACCTGTCGTGCGGATAACGAATACAGCGATCTATTTTTTGCATTCCCAAACTCGTACGGCACGTTGGGGTACGCGCTCCGTGTTGTCTTGAAGCTTATTCCCGCCAAAGCCTACGTTGCGCTCAGGCACCGACAATTTAATGATCCACAATCGTATTTTAAAAAATTGACCACACTGTGTTTGGATAACCACAAAGAAGGTAAGCTCGATTATATTGAAGGTGTCATTTTTAACCGTAATGATATGGTGATTACGACCGCCAAATTAGTGGCGCATGCACCGTACGTGCATGACTATACCCACATGCATATTTATTATAAATCATTACAGAATCGTCAGACGGATTACCTAAGTGTGTGTGATTACATATGGCGCTGGGATACGGATTGGTTTTGGTGCTCAAAAGTATTTGGCGCACAAAACCCGCTAGTACGTTTATTGCTAGGGCGACGTTTTTTGAAATCGACAACCTATCGTAAAATTATGCGCTTTATGCATCATAATAAACTCGCGAAGTGGTGTGTCGGAAAAAGGTCAACACCCTCCGAATCTGTGATACAAGATGTGGTGATTCCTGCGGATAAAGCGCATGAGTTTTTCCAATTTTTTATCGAGCAGATTTCATTACGACCGTTTTGGATTTGCCCAACGATGCGTTACGGTGATGCTGAGTATACGCTCTTTGAGCTGACGCCAGGAACGCTTTATTTTAACTTTGGTTTTTGGGGAATGGTTGAATCGGATAAACCAGCAGGCTATTATAATAAACTGATTGAACAAAAGGTGGTTGAATTAGGCGGACTGAAGTCATTGTATTCCGATGTCTATTACAGTGAAGCAGAATTTTGGAACATCTTTAATAAAAAGCACTTTGATGCGCTCAAGTCAAAATATGACCGGAACGGGCGCTTTAAGGATTTGTACAACAAGGTAGTGAGTTAAGGAAATACTATGATAGACGATACCATTAAAGAACTTAAAGCGGCGATTACTAAAAACACGTCATTAACAGAGGCTAAGCGTAAAAAATTATTAGCCTTGTCAGATGAATTGTGTACGGAATTAAAATCAATGGATGAAGGGCGCCAGAAAGCGGGCGTGACCATTGCTAAGAAAGCACGTGTGGCGGTGGATAAGCATCCTGAGGCATCTATAGCAGCGCCACATGACTTGATTCAAGAGTTTGAGGCATCACACCCGAATGCCACTCGAATATTACAGCAATTATTTGCTCAATTTGGGGTCTAATGCTATATTCTCGTTATGAGAATTATTGATCCTATGCGGCGTGCACTTGAATTGGCTGAGGTTTGGCAGGGTCGCTGTGCGCCGAATCCCGCGGTAGGTGCTGTCGTCGTGCGCGATGGCAAGATTATTGCTGAGGGTGCGCACCAAGGCCCTGGGTTGCCACATGCTGAAGTAATGGCATTAAATCACGTCGAATCGACTGATGCAGATGAATTGTATGTGACACTAGAGCCGTGCTGTCATCAGGGTCGAACGCCGCCGTGTACGGATTTGATTATTGATCGTGGTATTAAGCGCGTCTTTTTTGCCTATTTAGACCCTAATCCAGAGGTGGCGGGTCGCGGTCAACGACGCCTGATCGATGCTGGGATAGACTGCCAACAAGCACCGATGGCGGCGGTTGATTTGTTTTATCAGCCTTACAAGCATTGGTGGCATCATAAAATGCCAACCGTGACATTAAAGTTGGCGATTACGGATGCGCACAGTTTTGCGATTGATCCACTCACCGGCCCTGAATGCCAACGCTATACGCATCAACAACGATTGCAGCATGATGCGTTATTAACAACGGCGACGACGATAGCGCACGATAACCCCCAAATGAATGGGCGCTTAGTTGATAACACAATTAAAAAGCCGTTATACATTCTTGATTCAACATTGCGTACACCCAAAACAGCGCGTGTTTTTGATACGTGTGATCCCGTGACGTTGTTACAAGCGTCTAATGATTTAGAGTTGAAACAATGTCTTAAACGTATCGCCGAAGATGGTTATCATACGCTTTGGATCGAGTCGGGTTGGAAGAGCGCCAGTGCATTTATTCGTGCCGGGTTGGTTGATAAGCTTATTTTTTATGTGGCATCAGCTCAAGTGAATACCAATACACAGCCGTTTGATTTTGTGTATGAGCTAGGTGGTCCGCGTGACATTAGTATCGATCGGTTGGGCGAGGATCTCCTAATTCAACTTGAATGACCTTGGGGACGGGGTGTGTTTCACAACAAACTGTAGTTTGTTGTGAAACACCCCCCCCGTCCCCAGGGTCAATTTTGCACTTCTCTAGTAGATCTGATATTGTGACAAAGTTCCTTC